>CACYYO010000005.1 GCA_902778645.1 uncultured Rhodospirillales bacterium
TTATTTTCCGTCCTTTTTTAAACTCACCGGATTTGCAACCTCGTTGGCACTTCGGGCAAATCCTGCCTCTCTAAAAATTCAGAGAGGCTATAACAAAAAACTCGCCTTATAAATAAAAAATATCTTGACTTAGAGTGCACTTCAACCTTTACAATGCATCGAGTTTTAATTTTTGACGGGATGATTTTATTATGCGTATGTGGCTCATCATTATGTATACGACTTTAGCGGTTACTTTAACAGGGTTATTTTATTTGGCTAGTCGTGTCGGTAATTTTGGTGGTATCAAAAAATTAGCGCAAGGGAGTCGCCGTCGAAAGTTTTTAATATCGTTTTTGATTATTACTGCGGCGTTTGTCGGAATCGGTGCTTGTTTAAATTTTATGAATGCCATTGTCTGTGTGATTTATTTTGCTATGGTGTGGGTGGTTTGCGATGTGGTATTTTGGTGCATCGAACGATGGAGAAAGAAAGCCTTTAGGTTTTATTATGCCGGTTGGACGGCTATTTTGGGTACGTTGTTGGCGTTATCTGTCGGTTGGTATCAGGATTATCATGTTTGGCAGACAGATTATACTATCGTTTCCGAGAAAAATATTAAGCCGTTGAAAATTGCCATGTTTGCGGATTCCCATTTGGGGACAACTTTTGGAGCGAAGGGTTTTGCAAAGCACATGGCAACCATACAATATCAAAATCCGGATGCTGTTGTCGTCGTCGGTGATTTTGTTGATGACGGAACGACAAAAGAAGATATGATTGCAGCTTGTCGTACTTTGGGAGAGCTGAAAACACCTTACGGGGTTTATTTTGTATTCGGTAATCACGATAAAGGGTATTATGGTTCTTCATATCGTGGTTTCAGCGGACAAGAGTTAATCGATGAGTTAGAGAAAAACGGGGTTGTTGTTTTGCGTGATGAGGCTTTTTTAGTTGCAGATGATTTTTATTTTATCGGCAGACGTGATTTTTCAGAAATCAAAGAACGTCGTGGTTATCGCCAGACAATGGTCGAATTGCTTCAAACCCTTGATCAAAGCAAATATATGGTCGTCCTTGATCATCAGCCGACAGATTATGATAATCAGGCAAAAGCCGGTGTGGATTTGGTTTTGTCCGGACATACACACGGCGGACAGCTGTTTCCCTTTAACCAAGTCGGTAAGTGGATTGGTGCCAATGATTTGATTTATGGGCATGAAAAAAGAAACAAAACGGATTTTATTGTGACTTCCGGGTTGTCGGACTGGGCCATTAAATTTAAGACCGGTACGAAATCGGAGTTTGTAATGTTATATATTCGTCCGCAAGATGTTAAAAATTAAAAAGTCGGAGGCGTTATGAAGAATAAATTTTTGTTGTATGGCAGATATTTTGTTGCCGGAGTGGTTCTCATTCTCTGTGTGATGGCGTTATGCGGGTATGCTTATCCTCTGAAAATATTTGATATACAATTTGTTCCGGCGCTTCAAAACGGGCTTATTTCCGGTTTCGGTGTTGCATTTATTCTTTTCGGGGCGGTGATTGGTTTGACACTGTTGTTTGGAAGAATCTATTGCTCAACTTTGTGTCCGCTTGGTTTATATCAGGAAATTTTAACTCTTGTTTTTCGGCCTTTTTACAAAAAGCGCCACAGACAAATGCTGAAACATTATCGGGCGGCTTATTGGGGGGCGGCGATCTTGTTCGGTACCTTGTGCGGTGGCACGGTCGTCTTGTTACGTATGTTTGATCCGTATTCCGTTGCCGGAAATGTTTTTAGCGGGGCTTGGTTTGGGATTGGTTTTGCTGTGGCTTTGGGTGTCTTGGTGTTTTTCAAAAAACGCTTTTTCTGTGTCAACATTTGCCCGGTCGGTGTGATTTTGGGTGTGCTGTCTCGTTTTTCTCCTTATCAAATAAGAATTGATACGGATAAATGTAAAGCATGTGGTTTGTGTGCCAGAGAATGTCCTTGCGGTTCGATAGATTTTAAGAATCATACGGTTAATAATGAGACATGTGTTAAGTGTTTTAAGTGTTTGCCGCATTGTGCTCATCAAGCTTTATTTTACGGCTTGCCTAAGAAAAAGCCTGTTGCGTTTAGTCTGAAACGGCGTCAGTTGATTTTGGCAGGGGCGGTTGTTGCTGTGTTTGGGGCGGCATTTAAGAGCGGTGCGGCTTTGAGTCAATTGGCGGTGCGAAAAATCAAAAAGGTTATTTTGCCGGCCGGTTCGGAAAATGCGGAGAAATTTGCCAATCGTTGTCTTAATTGCAATTTGTGTGTGCAAAATTGTCCGATGAAAATTATTAAACCGGCAACAGCTGACGCTCCTTTTGTACACCTTGATTACGGGGATAAGTATTGTGATTTTGAGTGTCATAAATGCTCCGAAATTTGTCCCAGTGGCGCAATTAAACGCTTGACATTGGCGCAAAAACAACGCACAAAGATTGCAACGGCAGTTGTTCGTGAAGATGTGTGTATCTCGTGCGGTTTGTGTGTGAGAGAGTGCCCGAAACAAATTATTATTAAAGAAGATGGGGAAGTCCCGATTATTCGTTTTGATGCGTGCATCGGTTGCGGAAAGTGTGCCTCTGTTTGTCCTGTGAAAGCCATTTCGATTGCAACCGTCGATCAGCAGGTTATTCTTGATTAAGGAGAAAATAATGTCGCTAGGTGTTACAGAAATAGTTTTGATTTTGGTTGTGGTTTTAGTTTTATTCGGCGGAAGGAAAATTCCTGAGTTGGCGCGCGGTTTGGGTCGGGCACAGGCCGAATACAAAAAGGCTAAAGAAGCACTCGAAAATGAAGTTAATGACTTTAAGGTTGAAGTGAAAAAGGCAGCCGGCGAAAATAAGCCTTCAAAAGCTCCTGTTAAAAAAGCAGCAAAAAAGGTGACTCGTAAAGCAGCGCCCAAGAAGGCGGCAGTTCAGGCGACAACTAAAACAGCTGTTGCCAAGAAACCGGTAGCTAAAAAGACTGTTGCAAAAAAAGCGACAACAAAGAAAACGCCTAAAAAAACGCCGGCTAAATCTAAGAAATAATGACGAGTCAAGATAACGAGACTTTAGTTGAGCACTTGGAAGCATTGCGAAAAATGCTTATCAAGTGCTTGTTGTCTTTGGCAATTGGTTTATTGCCGGTTTTTTTTGTGACACCATATGTGATGGATGCGCTTATTCGTGTTATGATGGGGGATAATGCCGTTACCCTTAATTTTTTCTCACCGATGGAAGTGTTTATCCTGCAGATTAAAATGGCGGTGGTTCTGGATATTTTGCTGTGCTTCCCTTATCTTGCAAAACAGGTATGGCTTTTTGTGTTGCCGGCGTTGTATGAGCATGAACGCCGATTTATTAAGTCAATCGTAGTGACATCCAGTTGTCTTTTTATTATCGGGGTGTTGTTTTGTCTGTTTTTTATTTTACCTATGGTTATTCGGTTTGGAATGAGTTTTGTAACGGATAATATTCAACCGGTCTTTGGTATAGCCAATATTGTCTCGCTTGCCTTGTGGCTTTCTGTCGTGTTTGGGGTAATGTTCCAATTTCCGCTGATTACCTATGCTTTAATACACGCAGATCTGGTGACTTATGAAGCGGTTAGAAGAAAGCGAACGTATGTGTTTGTAGGGATTTTGATTTTGTCGGGACTGTTGACTCCTCCTGACATCGTCAGTCAGTTAATGTTGACGTTACCGACTTACGGGCTTTTCGAATTGGGTTTGTTTTTTGCAAAAAAAAGATTGACTTAGAGTATACTCTAAAGTTTAAAGTGGCGTTATCGTGCTTATATTAAAGGAGGTTTTATAATGAACAGACGTGAGTTTTTGATGACAACTTTAGCTACATTTGCTCTTGCGGCGTTACCGAAATTGACTATTGCAGACACTATTGCCGTGTCGGATAAGGTTAAGGCATCTATTGATAACAACAATAAGCTCGGTTTCGGGTTTATGCGCTTGCCTCTTAAAAATCAAGCAGATCAGACCTCAATCGATTATGATACTCTTAATAAAATGGTCGATAAGTTTATTGAGCGCGGTTTTACCTATTTTGATACAGCATGGATGTATATGAACTATGAAAGCGAAGTTGCTATTCGCAAGGCTGTTGTGGAGCGGTATCCGAGGGAAAAGTTTACGGTTGCCAGCAAATTACCTATCGGGTTTATGAAAAGCCAAGATGAATTAGAAAAAACATTTAATAAGCAACTGGAAAAAACGGGGTTGGATTATTTTGACTACTATCTGGTGCATAATATCAATGTTAATACTATCGGTAATGTCGAGAAATATGATGCCTTTAAGTTTATTAGTGATAAGAAAAAAGAGGGCAAAATTAAGCATATCGGTTTTTCGTTCCATGATTCTCCCGAAATGTTGGAAGGTATTTTGAGCAAGCATCCTGAGGTTGAGTTTGTGCAGTTGCAAATTAATTATATTGATTGGGATAATGCCTCTATTCAATCACGCAAATGCTATGAAATTGCGCAAAAATATAATTTACCGGTGATTGTGATGGAACCGGTCAAAGGTGGAAGCTTGGCGCAAGTTCCCGAAAATGTTGAAAAGATATTTAAGTCTGCGGAGCCGGATATGTCGGTCGCTTCATGGGCTATACGTTATGCCGCAAGTTTGCCCGGAGTACGAACAGTTTTAAGCGGGATGACAACTATGGAGCAGTTGGAAGATAATACAAGCTATATGCAGAATTTTAAACCTTTGAATGATGCTGAGAATAAAACGATAGAAGAGGCTATCAAAGCGTTGCATGCCTCTATTGCTATTCCGTGCACGGCATGTCGTTATTGTGTGGAATTTTGCCCGATGAAGATTGCTATTCCTAATGTTTTTGCCCTTTATAATGCAGAAAAGCAGGAAAGTCACGATAAACCGTTCACTGTTCAGAGAGTTTATTACAATAATTTGATTCAAACATCAGGGAAGGCATCGCAGTGTATTCATTGTCGTAACTGTGAGAAACATTGTCCGCAACATATCAAGATCAGTGAATGGATGGGGGAAATTGCCAAGACTTTTGAAGGGTAGGAAAAGTTTACTATAAGTATTTATAAATTATTGTGTCACCATATAAAGTTACGGCAGTGTCTTTTGTGTTAGCTAATGTCGCATATATAGCCAAAGAAAAAATATTCAGCCGCAGATTTTTATGGAACGACTCAAACCGATGTGCTCTATTTTATAAAATTTCCTTGCAAGATTCGCAAAAATCATCTACACTGCCCATAAATGATTAAGGAGAATAACAATGTCCGATACCCCTTCCTCTGCAAAATCAAGTTTACTTGGAAAATTCTTAAAATCTTTCATTAAATCCCCTATCAACACCCTTTTTATACTTGCGGCAGTTTGTTTTGCTGTCATTGCGTTTGGGATTTCTCCGACTCTGGAAAATAAAACCATTTTTTTTGTCATTATCGGTTTATGGGTATTTTGGTTTTTAGCCAAACAAGTCCTCATTATCTTGGTTGTTTTAGGATTACTTGGTGGCGGAGCCTACCTGTATTATGAGTATTCACATCAAGAACAACGGCAATGCGAACAATCCGGTGGTTTTTGGAATAAAGAAACCAAAACTTGTGAGGAAACCGTTCCTCTTTGGGAAAAAGCCAAACGGCAAGTTAAACGTTTTATTAAAAAATTAGTACTAGAGTCTGAAAACGAAACAACAAAGGAGAAACAACAATGAGATTATTAACAATGTTAATCATATTAGGCGGATTAGCTTATGGTGGTTACTATTTGTATCAGGAGGGATACTTTGATAGTTTCCTGAATAGTGTCGATGAAACGACAACACGTACGGTTAATTTTGCAACAGATAAAGCCCTCGATGATGCCGATAAAACCATTAACGAAAATAATTTCTAACTTAAAACGATACCGAAAAAAACGCTCCGAATGGAGCGTTTTTTTTATGCCTTAGGTGCTTCAACCGTACCGGCTATCGGAGGTAACGCACCGACAGCTTGTTTGCGTTTTAACTTATTAACAAACTTAATCGAACGTTGCGCATCCCACTTTTTCTTACCTTCCTCACGCTGAAAGATTTGTTTATAAACCTCAATTGCCTGGTCAAATTCAGAAAGCTTTGTTAAACAACTTGCCAAACCATCATACAATTTGTGATGATAGTTACCATTAATCAGAGATTGCGCTTTTTTGTAGCACTTCAGTGCATCATTAAACTTGAGCATTTTTTGATAAACAAAGCCGATACTGATCCAAGCCTGAATTTCATGACTATCAATATTCAAGATTTTCGTAAAGCATTTCAGCGCCGAATTATTATCCCCCATCAGCTGATAGGTTACACCGACCCCATTCCATGCCTTAATATTATTTTTATCATTTGCTAAAACTTTTTTGAAGAACGAAATAGCTCGCTCATATTGTTTTAATTTTTGAAGAGTGACAGCAATGCTCAACAGCGATTGCGGATGTTTATTGTCAATAGCCATTGCCTGCTCTAAAACATCTAAGGCTTCTTTAAAAGAAAACATATGTTGCAACGCAATAGCTTTACCATTTAATGCCTCTAAAGAAGTTTTATCAATAGCAACAGCCTCATCAAAACAAGCAATAGCATCGCGGTACAAACCACGCATACTCAAGGTAACACCTTTGTTATTCAAAACTTCCACCGATTGGGGATTCAACTGCAATGCTTTGTCAAAGCATTCCACAGCCTCTGTATAACGACTCATTTTTTGAAAAGCAAATCCCTTGCTGTTCAAAGCTTTCCATGAATCAGGCTGCTCCTGTAAAGCCGCATCAAACTGCGTAACGGCATCCTTATAATTACCTTGATCTAAAAGCTCTTGCCCTCTTTTATAAGCATTATTTTCATTTGATTTAACCATGGTATATCTCTTCTCAAATTATAGTTACAGAATAATTTACTGCTATTATCTAACACTTCCTTAAATAAAAGTCAAATTTAATCTCAAAAAATACACAATCAGTGGCAATTTCCGGTTATTTCTTCCAGATAATGAAGATGAAACTGACGACAAAAATCTCTAAGTTGTTGATGTTTTTGAGCAAAGTACGTCTCATACTCTTTTCGGAAAACCTTATTTGCAGAAGAGAAAACCAAGCGTTTTCCCCCATCTTGCACCATATATTCTCCCGGAATAGGTGCTTTTTGCTCCAAACAATCAAACACATTAACACAGGTCACATCGGCTTTTTTAGCAAGCATCGCTAATATTTTGCGTATGTCATCAGAAAAATCAGCAAAATCGCTAATCACAAACACAATAGCTCTCGATTTTATTGCCGTTTGCAAAAGATAAAGAGTGTTTTTCAAACTGCTTTCCGGCACTTTTTGTTCCAATAAACCACGGCTGGCTTCTTCCATCTTCTGAAAAATCAACATCATATTGGAAAGAGAATGTTGCGCCTTAAATAACAAATCTTGAGGAAAGGCATGAATAACACAGCCGAACCGATCCTTATTTTTGAGACACTGCCAACCGATGCGGGCTGCTATTTTTGCTGCCGTTACTGATTTTAGTTCTTTTCGTGTACCAAAAGCCATGGTCTGCGAAAAATCTAAAAGGACATAAACTTCTCGGTCTTTTTCCTCATTATAAAGTTTTGTATAGGGTTGTTGCTTACGAGCGGTTACTCGCCAATCAATATCGCGCACATCATCGCCGAAAGTATAGGCTCTGATTTCTTCAAACTCCATGCCTCTTCCCTTAAAAGCAGATTTTACATCGCCCGCTTGTTGAGAAGTATAATGGTTAAGTCGTCCTAATTGCCACTCATGAGCATAACGGCGCTGAGCCACTAAGTCATCAACCGAGGCAAATAATCCACTCCCTTTGGGTGTCGAACCCGCTTCGGGAAATATTTTTTGCGTAATATCTCTGAGTTTCATTTTATTCCCCTACGGAAGAGGGACAACCTGTAATAATCTTTCGATAACCTCATCAGCCTGCATTCCCTCTGCCTGAGCCTCAAAGCTCAAAATAAGACGATGCCGCAGAATATCATAGACAACCGCATGAATATCTTCCGGTGTCACAAAATCTCGGCCATTTAACCATGCATGTATCTTAGCACACTTGTCCAGAGCAATCGTTGCACGAGGGCTTGCACCATATAAAACCTTGCCCTCCAAATCAGTTGCATATTTTTCCGGGTGACGGGTGGCAATCACCAACTGCACCAAATACTCTTCTACAGCATCACTCATGTGAATATTAAGCACTTCTTGCCGCGCTGATAATATATCATCTACTGATAAAGGCTTAAATACGGCTGTTGCTTCTTTTTTATCTTCACCACGTACAAGATGTAAGATTTTATGCTCCGTATCTGCCCCGGGTTGTTCAATCTTAACATACATCAAAAACCTGTCTAATTGAGCCTCCGGCAAATTATAAGTACCTTCATGCTCAACCGGATTTTGAGTCGCTAATACCATAAACAACTCCGGTAACGGGTACCTTTTGCCGCCGACACTGACCTGACGTTCTGCCATAGCCTCTAATAATGCTGATTGAACTTTCGCCGGGGCTCGATTAATTTCATCTGCCAAGACCAAATTTGCAAACACCGGACCTTGCCTAAAAGCAAACTCTCCTTTTTGCGCCACATAAATTTCGCTTCCCGTAATATCGGAAGGCAGCAAATCCGGTGTAAACTGAATACGGTTATATTTTGCCTCAATACACGTTGCTAACGTTTTGATAGCCTTGGTTTTGGCTAACCCCGGCGCTCCTTCTACCAATACATGGCCATCAGCCAACAGTGTAATCAGTAATTTATTGACTAAATCCTCTTGGCCGATAATTTGCGTTTCCAAATAATTTTTAAGGGCTTTAACTTTTTCTTGAGCTTCTGACATAACTTATACTCTCCTCCAGGCATAAATATAAAAAATATCTTTGCAAACTGCTTAATATCATATATATTGCACAAAGATTAAAAAAACAACAAATATATCAGAATAACAAACATGGACGATATTTTCAGTTTAGATGACAGTTGTGCTGCTCCTGTCGCACCTGTTTATAACAATACGCAACAGCTTATGCCGACTTTTCCTTGGCTTGAGCAGCTTAATCCCGAACAAAAGCAAGCTGTCAAGACTACCGAAGGTCCGGTTCTCGTTTTATCCGGTGCCGGAACCGGCAAAACAAAAGTTCTCACGACACGCTTGGCTTATATTTTATCTCAGCAAAAGGCGCAGCCGTGGAATTGTTTGGTTGTCACCTTTACCAACCGAGCGGCGCGGGAAATGCGGGAACGTGTGCAAAACATTATCGGAGATATGGTTAACAGCGTATGGCTCGGTACTTTCCACAGTATTTGCGTTAAAATGTTGCGTGCTCATGCTGAGTTAGTCGGATTAACGCCTAATTTTACCATTCTTGACGAAGATGATCAAAAACGAGTCATCAAACAAATTTGTGCCGATATGGGGGTCGATGATAAAAAGTATCCGCCGCAAGCCATTGTTGATCACATTCAGCGCTGGAAAGATAAAGGCTTAACCGTCGATAAAATTTGTAATGATTTTAAGAGCAATATTTTAACGGATATTTACAAACGTTATCAACAACGCCTGATTGAGCTGAATTGCGTCGATTTTGGGGATATTTTGCTCTATACACTCACGATTCTTATGTCTAATCCTGATATTTTAGAGCAATATCAAAGCAAATTTAAGTACATTATGGTCGATGAGTATCAAGACACCAATGTGACGCAATATCTGTTTTTACGCTTACTTTCGCAAAAAAGCCGCAATTTATGTTGTGTCGGTGATGATGACCAATCTATTTATTCTTGGCGCGGGGCTGAAATCGAGAATATTCTCAAATTTGAAAAAGATTTCAAAGACTGTACCATTATTCGTTTAGAGCGCAATTATCGTTCCACGGCCAACATATTATCTGCCGCTTCCTGCCTGATTAGTCATAATACCGGTCGTCTCGGTAAAACCCTCAAAGTAGCGGAAAACAGTCCGGCGCGCCAAACAGATAATTACCCCATCAAAGTCATCAGCACTTACAATGGGGAAGATGAAGCCCGTTATGTTATGGAAGAAATAGAAAACCTACATCGCCAAAATTATGACTACTCACAAATGGCTGTTTTGGTACGCACAGCTTTCCAAACCCGTGAGTTCGAAGAAAAATTCATTGCTGAAGCCATTCCTTATCAGGTAATCGGGGGACCGAAATTCTATGAACGAGCAGAAATTCGTGACGCTCTTGCCTATTTTAGAGTGATTCTGCAACCGCACGACGATTTAGCTTTTGAGCGGATTATCAATAAACCGACACGCGGCGTTGGTCCCAAAGCACTCGAAAAATTTCATGACCTGGCACGAGAAAAAGGGATTTCTCTTTACATGGCTGTGGAACAAATGGTCGGTGAGGGAATGCTTTCCGGAAAAGCCAAAGCCTCTATGAGTGCTCTCATTGAAAATTTCAATGAATGGCGCAAACTTGCATCGGCTGTGTCTCCCGATGATTTGGCAGCACAAGTCTTAGAAGACAGCGGTTATATTGACATGCTTAAAAATGACAGCTCCGTTGAAGCTCCCGGAAGATTGGAAAATATAAAAGAACTCATCAGTGTACTGACTGATCGTGAAAAATATCCGACATTAGCTGATTTTTTGGAACACGTCAGCTTAGTCATGGATAATGATGAGCCTTTAAGCACCAATAAAGTTATGCTGATTACCTTGCATTCGGCAAAGGGGTTGGAGTTCGATGTTGTCTTTCTTCCCGGCTGGGAAGAAGGTTTATTCCCCCACCAGCGCAGTCTTGATGAAGGAGGTGAAAATTCTCTTGAAGAGGAACGACGTTTAGCCTACGTGGCCATTACACGCGCCAAACAAAAACTCTATATTTTAACCGCAATGAGCCGCCGCGTTTACGGACAATGGCAGAATAATATTCCATCTCGTTTTATTAATGAATTACCGCCACAAAATCTTGAAATTTGCAATCAAGTCAATCAGTTCTATTCGAGTTACAACAGTAGCTCTGGAAGCTGGCAAAATCGTCAAAGTAATGACAATCAACATTCCTATAAGCCGTGGTACCAAAACAAGCGCCCGAGTATGTCTCAACAATCATATGCGCAACGACAGGTTATCGGTGCACGTGTTTATCATGAAACTTTTGGCTATGGGAAAGTCATTAATATGGAAGGCAACAAACTTGAAATTATGTTTGATGACTATGGACACAAAAAACTCCATAAAGATTATGTTACCAAAGTCGATTAAAACAATTGCAAAAGGTAAATTAATCGAAGAATAATCTGAAGGAACATTTACAATTACCTGTCTTGATCTCAAACCGCCATAGAAACGTGGCGGTTTTTTTGTAATGTTTTTGTTTTTCAGAAAGTTATAGACAAAAGATAAAATATATGCTAATATTTAATCATATTTTAACTTTTATTATTGTAGCATATGTCATAAAATTAACTGAAAGGATAAAACGATGAGTAAAGAAGAAGGTAATATATTAGCATCTTTAAAACAAATTAAATTTAGTAGATTGCGTGATACCGAAAGAACATTTAGTGATGCTGAAAAAGATGTTGCACAAAAAGCAATGGCATATATTGAAAAAAATTGGGAAGATATAGAAGCAAAAAGACAAGCGAGTGAAACAAGCATTGGTCACAGGTACCGCAAGGGAAGTGCAGTAAATTCTTATGTTGGTGACATATTGCAGGTATTAAGTGAAAATCCCGATATCGCAGAAAGAGCATTTGCTCTTGCAAAAAGAAGCGGATTAGGTAGTGATTATCTTTATTTTGCTATTGCAAATAATAATCCTAGCAATGCTGATATTCATTACAAAATTTTAAAAGAACGTTATTCAGAAAGTTTTTTACATTCAGTAAATAATCGGGAAGAATTTGATGATAGAAAACCAAAGTGTGACACTTTATCTTTTATTATTGAGAACAATAGCAACAATGAAAAGGTGGCACGTCTGGCACTGACATCTATTGAAAAAACCATACAAGAGAATCATGATGAGCTTAAGTATTGGGATAGTGAGGATACAAAACGTAAAGAACTAGATGAATACTTTCAATACTTTCCAGAAAAGCCTGCCTTTGAACCAAGAAAATATATGATTGAATTGGCATCACACAATATTGAATTTCCAGAATTGGTAGAACGTTGCCTAGAACAAAGTGCAGATTTTCCTAATTATCTTCAAGATTCTCTGTATAATGCTTTGTTATCTGCAGGTTATAAGGCAAATAATTTTGAAGACAGATATGCAAAACGGCTTAATAATAAAGAGTTTGATTTTCAAAAACATAGAATAGCAGATTTTGCCCTTCATTATTACGTTCATTTTCCTTTTAATGCTATAGCAGATATTTCAGATAAACTTGATACTAAAGTATTGCGTCGTATGACCGAGAAGGTTAATATAGCTTACGAAAATGCACTAGCAAATAAATGGCCTCATGAGTCATCTGCAACAGCGCGTGATTATGACATTCGTATGGAAAATGTAGTAAACAAACGTATAAAGGAAGAAGCTATTGCCAAAGCTAAAGTGCAAGAAAATCCTCCTGCCGTCATTTTTATTGAAGAATTTGTCGGAGGAGATTTCGGTACTTGGGCAGAACGAGCTTATATCAAAGATGCAAAAGGAGAGTACTTGGAGACAGATATTGTTGATGATTACGGGAGTGGTGAAGATTCTTCAGCCAGAGATCAACTCGGAAAATTGGTAACAGCGCAGGGAGTTATTTATCGTTGGGACGAAAAAACTTCAGATTATCAACTTTTGGAAGCAAAAGAAGGAGTGCAATATCGTGTTTTAAGTGATACTGCGTATTGGCGTGATGAACAGACATCAGATTTTTATCACCAAGGAGCTAATGAAGGAAGTGTGCTGGTTTCTCAAAATCCGGTCAACGGTGAATTTGAAGATGTTCCTTATGATAATATTGAAAGAAATCATGGCGACTATGTAGAAGGAGCTAAAAAATCTAATGATGGAAGTTGGAAAAAGGTCATCTATAAAAGAAATGAACAAGATGGAAATTTTTATCCAGAAGTTGAATTTCCATACGGAGAATGTATATCGTGTTTTCAAGGTAGTAAAGATGAAATCTCAATAAGTTTTATAGCTGATAATAATTCTGGAACATATACCTATAAAGCAAATAAAAAGTATTCTACTTTGACGAAAACAGAAAAAGATAAAGAACAAATTATTTATTGTTCAGATCCAATACAGTTAAAAGCAGATACACTTCGTGAAAAGCTTGGTAACAAACTTGGCAAAACAGATAAATATTCTACCGAAGAAGCAAAAACGCATATTGATACAGCAAAACAAGTGATACAGATGAAACATCCAAAACGAGGCGGTATAGGTGAATAATTTTTGCTTGTAGCTATATCAATGCAACAATAAATTATCAAACGGCAGGCCTTGAAATGTCTGCCGTTTTGCTATTTTATCGTTACGGGATTTGTAATCAACTCCTTCGGTTGCCTATATTACGCCTACAAAATTGATAAAATTACCCTTGGAAATTTAATTGAATTATGGGACAAAGGCTTTATCTACAAGGGCTTTCCGCTAATTCATTACCGAATTTCGCACGGTGATAGTTCCACAAATATTGCCTACATTTATCGTGGAAAAGTTTTCAGCCACAGATTTCATTATTCAGATCCAGACAGATACATCCCAACAGAAGAAGTAAAGAAGATTTTGAAAAGTTTAAGGAAATAATGGGAAAATCTTGCAATATGCGATTTTGTTACCTAACTAAAGAGTATAAACTCATGGTTTTAAGGAATAACAATGACCGATAGAGAAACTTTACCCCTTAAAGCGGCACGCAAGTTAAATATGCTGATTATGCATAACGAAGCTTTGGCAAAAGACAAAAGCTTACAAGAAAAAATCATTGCTTGGGCTTTAGATATGTTAGAAGAAGCCCATGCTGATTGGAGCGATTTACATAATACAGTATTAGACGCTGTTATAACCTGCGACCGTAAGCAAGAAGCTAAAAGAAAAGCTTTAATCAAAGATGAAAAATACGCACCGTTCAGAGAGTATTTTAAGAATTTACAGTATAAGAAATTTATTTCTTATCAAAAGCAGGGCAAAAATCTTTCCGCCAGTGCATTTGTGCGCTATTTTCTCAAAAGCAAGGCTCATGTTGTGGATATCCCATATAAAAACAGCAATTGGGAAATCAAGCTCAATCAGTTAGCCCAAGCCAACAACCGAGAATTTAAGAAAAGCTCCTGCATGATGTAGTTAAACGGTTGCCTGCTGTGCCGGATAGACAGGAGTTTTGCTCTTTATTAAAGTAAAAATGCAAAATTTTGCGTTAACTTTAATAAGGAGAAAAACAATGGATATGTATCCGAAATATACCTCACCGTTTGGGTATCAAACAGGTGTGGGCGGTATTGACACCTATGGTGTCAATCACAATGGTTTTAGTCTGCGTGATGAAATTGAATATCAATTTGCGCGGCAAAAACGTGAAAACCAACTGATGCAAAATTATAACGCTCAAGGTATTACTGAAAACTATCCGCAATATACCACCAACTTTTGGGGCAATTCCGCCAATAATTATGGTTTTGGAAATTCTAATATTGCAGGTAACATCGCCAATATGCAAAACACCACACCCCCAATACCGCAAGCGACAGCAGTACCGCAAAACCAAGGTGTCCAACAGTCAATACAAACGCAAAATCCTTTGCAACAAATTGTCGGGGCTGCTGGAGATATGGTTCGCAATTATATTGATATGAAAAGAGATAATACTATAAAAGGAGATGATTATTTTCACTGTAAAGCTAACTACGAAGCGGCACAAAGAGGGGAAATAGGAGAAAATATTGCAGAAAAATTAGGAAATGCGAAAGAATAATTTGATTTCTGGGATAATCAATTCAGAAAAGGATTATCACCTCAGGAAGCTTTTTCTGATAGAATTCATGATAGAACAATCAATCAAATTGGTAGACAAATGGCAAAAAGTGGATTATATAAAAATTCAAGAGAAGCTTGTTATCCGTATAGAGTAAATGGCATCAATGAAAAATACTAAAATGAAAGCAATATTAAAAATTTTATGGAATCTTTTAGCTGTAATCGGCATTATAATTATTTGTGTTTTTGGGTATTTGTTTTTTGATGAAAAAGCAAATTGTTTGGATTTAGGAAAAATCTATGATCCTGAACAGAAAATATGCCGAGATGATTGCCTGACTTGGGATGAGAAGATTGGTTGCGTACCAATTACTGAAGAAAATATCAGAAGAAAAGAAAAAGGATTACCTTTTAATAAATAAATGTTTTATTTAAAGAGAGGCTCGTCAGGATTTGAGCAAACGATTTATTGTTTGCGAAAACATGATAACCCGCAAGGGTGCACAGTGTGTAACGTGTGCATAAATGGTGAGCTTTTTCTTAAAATGTTAAATAATGCTGTCAATCACAACAAAGTTTAACATTTTTTTATTATCGGCATATCAGCCATTTTCAAAACTATAGTATTTTAGGCAATTCCTTTAAAGCATACTCAGCTTTGGTGATTTCTTCAAAACTTTTATCAAGTCCTTCTCCTCTGTGTAACTGGTGATTTGGGATGTGTGTTTGCAAAGCAACAAGCTTTTGTGCAAACTCTTTGGCTAAATATTCCAAACCGACAAAGACAACACAACGATTATCTTTTTCATTTTGCTGATGTTTGGCATAAAAATTTGCTGAAATATTGTAGACCATATTGATTGCAAGAGATGTTTTACCCATCGCAGGCCGTGCTCCGATAATTGTCACTTCACCTGCTTTTAAGCCATCAAGTTTAGCATCTAGATAATCATAACCTGTTGAAATACCTTTTAATTCATTCGGATGATTTAGTTTGAAATCCAAATCATCTAAAAAATCATTTAACCCTTTTGAAATATGGTAATTATGCTCTGTCATTTTCCTCATTTCTTGCTCCTATGTTGCTATTAACTGCAAATAACATAGAATCAATATACGACAGATTATGACGAGAGTTTATATCTTTGCTAGAAATAACTCTTGTAAACTTTTAGGAGTCACAATTATACCATCAAATTCACTTTTTTCATAGTAATTACCACTACAGTGAAGCCATATCAGTTTATCAAGAGCATAAATGTCATAATTATTTTCTTTAGCAATATCATCCATTACTTTAACTGCAGCAGCTTCTTCTAGTGGAGTATCTTTTGGCAAACTGCCTGTAATTTCTTTCTTTTTATCTTTAAGTCTTTTATTATAGTTTTGTTTTAAGAATGCTAAAATGTGCAAGTCTGGTTTAGCTATATCATATCCTATTTCTTTTAGAAAGTCACAAGCTAAAGTAAAGCCCATACCTGGGATATCATTGGCGATATCTGTTGCGAGCTTAATAATATCTATAGTATTTTTAGTTTCTATTTTTTCATATTTTAGATATTTTTCTTGCATAAAACAAGCTGCATTGATGATGAATTTAGCATATACTCGCCATAAGCTTTTCGCATTATCTATGCTTTCATCTTTGATATTTGTAATTTTATTTTTTAATTTTTTTAACAGCTTTTTTTCCTGTTCTTCGTCATCTTTAGGGTAGTTATTGGCAATTTGCGTATAATTTAAATCATCTAATGCTTCTCTAAAAAATTGTTCTCTTTCCATAAAATTAATAACACTAGGCATCATATTGCGATTTTGCCCACTGATAAGCAAGCGCCTAAAGATATCATTATAATTGTTATAAGTATCACGTTTGAGCAAAGCTTCTATATGTTTTCTTGCTTGGTCTTTTGAGATTTTTAGTTGATAGCTTCTTTCATCTTTAGGATTACTTTTTGCGTATCGAGCTTTATACAATCCTCTTTTTGTATTAGCTGTTGTCAACTGTTTAATGCATAATTGCATAACTTTGTTATATAAATCTTTTGCCATAACAACCTCTTATTTTTACCTTTCAAAGCCTCATCTGTCGTGATTTTATCAATAATATGTTTATCTTGCAATCTGGATTATCTTTCCATTAACAAGATAACAAAACAGCAACAATACAAATTACAAAACTTGTATTGTCGCTTTGAATTGTGTGAAAATATGAGTAGTATAAATGGAAAAACAGGTCAATATTCATCTGCTAGCATAACTGTGAGGACTCTGTTGGTTTTGGTTATATCAGCAGGATCCTCAGAAGCATATTCATATTCTTTATCATAATAGTCGATTTTCCAGATGATTTTCATATCATTATACTCAAAAGCTGCGTCGTCGCAAGAGCGGCGATACTTCCGTCTCGCCTGCTCCTCCTTGTGGACCTCCTTGTTCGGAGGTTCAAATCCTTGCAACTCAAATAAACCAAAAAACCACCCTTTAGAGTGGTTTTTGTTTTACTGGTTGCGGGGGAAGGATTTGAACCTCCGACCTTCAGGTTATGAGCCTGGCAATTACGGTTTTATTGGAAAATTTTAAAATGTTGTATTTTGTTTAGAACTGATTGTTTTTCAATAATTTTTTCTTGAAAAATTTCTTGACAAGTTTTACCGAGTTGGATAAAATTTGCTCAAATCTGCGGCACCAGTGCGGCACCGAAAATGTCAGTTAAATAACCTGAGGGTCTAATGGAAAGCAACCGTTTTAAATTCACCAACACCAATATTAAGTCTTTACCCAATCCGGCAAAAAGAACTTTTTACTACGATACTGTTGAGCCAAAGTTATCATTACAAATAACCCCCAACGGAGCTAAAAGTTTCTATGTCAGGCAAAGAGTTAAAGGCAATGATATAAGAGTTAAACTCGGTGAGCCGCCGATTATGACGGTTGAAGAAGCAAGAATAGCTGCCGTTGCCAGCAGAAAGATGATGAATGACGGCGAAAACCCGATTAAACAAAGCCGTAAATATCGTGATGAAGACAAACTCCAAAAGCTTTTTGATGACTTTGTAGAAGAACGTGGTCGTTTCATCGGTAGAAGAACAATGGTTAATTATCAAAGTATGTGGAAGACCAAGTTAAGCAAATTAGCCAATAAACGCTTATCTGATATCACGAGTGATGATTTGAAACTCTTGCATCGTAAAATATCAGAGAAATCGGGTAATTATACTGGAAATCACTGCATCGTTTTAGTCAGAACCATCTATAACTATGCTATTAAAGAAGAACGGTTTGATGGCAGAAATCCAGCCAATGCTGTTAAACTCAATAAAAGAGAGCCTCGGGTGCGCTATATGGAACATGCCGAGTTAAAACGCTTTTTTGAAGCATTAGAAACTTATGACAACGAGACCAGTCGTGATGCTATTCTTATGCTGCTTTATACTGGTGTCCGCAAAAGCAACGTTTTTGAAATGAAATGGTCTGATATTGATATGGAAGCCAAAGTTTGGAAGATTCCACAGACCAAAACCGATAAAAATGTTACGATTGCTTTGGTAGAACCGGCAATGGAAATCTTAAAGCACCGCAAGGAACAAGCGGAAAATGAGTGGGTATTTAATTCTCCTTATTCAAAATCAGGTCATATTGTGGAGTTAAAGAGAGCTTTCTCAACTATTCTTAAAAAAGCAAACATAACAAATCTTCGGATTCATGACCTTCGCCATACGTTAGCGACGTATCTCATTGCTAATGGGGCTGATGCCTTTATGGTAAAACGAGCCTTAACCCACAAAAGTCTGCAAAGCACGCAAGTTTACGTCAATTTAGGTGTTGAACATCTCCGTGACAAATTGAACGATACCGTAGATAAAATGATACAAATCGGCAAAAAATAATTTTCCCTTTCGGTAAATTTTACTTGATTTTAATTTTTGTTATGCTATCATTTTTACCGAGAGGTAAAATATGAAGATAAAATCACCAAAAGATATAGCGTTTCTGATTAAAACAGAACGGAAAAAGCAAAATCTAACGCAAACGGAATTAGCCGGACTTTGTAATGTCGGGTTAAGGTTTATCGTAGATGTTGAGAAAGCTAAAGAAACCTGTCAAATCGGTAAAGTTTTGAAGGTTTTGGATGTTCTTGGAATTAACTTAAGTTCGGAGGAATAACATGCCGGCATTAGATGTCTATTTCTATGGCAAAAAAATAGGAAAACTATCGGAAAAGAATTCTCGGCTTTCTTTCAAGTACAATGAAAATGCCGATACACCTTTATCGGTTAACCTTCCCTTACAAAAAGAAGCCTTTAATGACAAGTTGACACGCAGCTTTTTTAATAATTTATTACCGGAAGAAGGAATCCGTGAAGCTGTTGCCAGATATAAACAAGTATCATCAAACAATCCTTTTGCTCTCTTAAAGGAAATCGGTGGCGAATGTGCCGGAGCTGTTGAATTATACCCTGAAGGAGAAGAAAGAGAGGAAGAAGAATCCTCATTAACACCGATTAGCGAAGATAAAATAGCTGAACTATTGAAAAATCAAGCACAGATACCCTTGCTGACAGGTGAAGAAATCCGTTTATCACTTGCAGGAGCTCAACAAAAAATAGCTTTGGCTATTATACCTGATGATTCAAACAACTATTATCTGGCAAAAGGGTCTTATATTTCAACGCATATCATTAAACCGCAAAACCCTTATTTTAAGGATATTATATATAATGAGCATTTCTGTATGTCGTTGGCTAAATTGATAGGATTACCGACAGCAACATCTTCTATAAGAGATTTTAGCGGAGAAAAAGGATACGTTGTTAAGCGGTTTGACCGTGAAATTGACGATTCCAGCACCTCCGGATTAAAACGTATTCATCAGGAAGATTTTTGCCAAGCCCTTTGCTTGCCTGATAAAAAGTATCAAAAAGAAGGCGGTGCAAGCATTAAACAATGCTATAAATTCATTGCAAATACTGATTTTTCACGCAAAGCCGATGCTTTGAGGATTTTCTTAAAAGCGATTGTCTTTAATTTCATTATTGGTAATTCTGACGCTCACGGCAAAAACTTTTCTTTTCTGCACCGTGGGGGCAAATATGAGCTTTCGCCTTTATATGACTTGGTATCAACTGGGGTTTATCAAAAGCTTTCACCGAATTTAGCAATGTCTATTGGTGGCGAATATAATCCGAATTTAATCCATCGCAGCCATTTTGAAGCCATGGCAAGAGATTTAGAGATTAAGCCTGCAATGATTGATAAGATTATTGATGAAACAGCTTCAAAAATTCAAGAAGTATTACCCGAGCTTGATAAGCAATTTGCCGCTGCCGGATACAAATCGGAGCTTATAAAACAAATTAAAGAGCTTATGGCTACCAGAATAAAGCAACTTTCATAAAAGGACAGCACGATGGCAAAGACTTATAACAAAAACAAACACTTTGATTTAAGCTACTTTCAAGCCAAAGGCACGGCATTCTTTGATACGCTTGATTTTAGCGAAACAAGTGCAGATGATATCAAAGAGATTTTAGCTTGCGCTGTGCCTGATATTGAGTTTTATCAGTGCATTTTCAAGGATTTGGATTTGAGAGATACTGATTTTGAAAGCAAAACAACCTTTTACGGTTGCCAGTTCAATGGTAATACTATCTTTGAAAACTGCCATTTTCTTGAAAATGTCGCATTTGACGGCTCTGTTTTTAATGGCATTGCCAACTTTAATAATGTTCGCTATGAACACGAGCTTTCATTCAGACAAATTCATACCAAGCCTGCTAAAGGCGGTTATTTCTACTTCCGTGGTGATGAAGTCAAAACCGGAAAGAGTTATTATCCAAACAGTCTTAATATGCAAAAAGCTTATTTTGAAACCGAAGTATCCTTTTTAGGGCGTGAATTTATAGGTGAAACTTGGTTTAACGGAACAGTTTTTGCTAACAAGTTTTGGTTTACGGATTGTGATATTGGCTTAAAAACCAACATTTCTCCTAAATTTGAATGTGATGGTATCAAAAACATTGATATGTGCTATCGGATACTCAAAGATGCTTTAATAAAACGAAGCTACACTATTCAAAGTCGTGAAATTGAGCGTTTGGAAGCTAAAATTCTTGAAAAACAAAGTAAAGAGAATGATTTATTGCCGGATAATAAGCCGACAGTTAAACAAAAATCAAACCTTTTAACCACAGAGGAAGCTGCGGATTATTTGAAACTCAAGCCCAATACTTTGGAACGTTGGCGCAGTCAGTTTCCTAATCGGTTGCCATTTGTTAAGATTGGTCGGACAGTAAAATATCGCCTTGAAGACTTGCAAGCCTATATCAGCGATAATATGAATTAAAAAAGGAGGCAAAAGCCTCCTTTTTTCGTTAGCACAGAACAGATTATATTTGCATATATCTTGGTGTATTTTCTTCCTTGAGCACCGCTGCAACCTGTGTTTCAATCAAATCCTTGGCTGCTTCAATGGTTTTCTGCACGGCAGCAGCTTTTGCTTGTTTCTGCTTCTCACGGCGTTTAATATTGGCTTCTTTCTTGCGCTCTTGAGCCTTATTAATCTCATCGGTAATGAAATTAACAATATCCTCATCAAAATCCCCTTGCTTAACACTGGCGTAGAAATCCGACAAGAAGTCAAGTTTTTGAGCATCTGACAGCAATTCTAAAGAATAGCGAACAATCTTCTTACCACCAAGACGAAGCGTAAAGACTGACTTATCATCCGTATCGGTAATCAATTTGTTCATTCTGTTCTGAACGCTCCAAGAATTGTTTTTGAAATGAACCATATTTTCATCCAACAGCTTCAAAATGCGTTGTTTGTAAGCATCTAACGAAAGTTGACTTTCATCTTTGGTTGTTTCCAATTTGGTTGCGTTGTATTTTTCTAAAAAGTTTTTCATTTTATTTTCCTTTCAAAAATTAGTTAAATTGATAAAAAACATAATAATTAAGCGACAAAACCGGCATAATAAGCTTGTATTTCAATAGCATTCATAGCCTTTGAAACATTTTGAGTCGGCTTTATCAGCGAATAGATTTTGTAAATTATTTTCATTGTGTTTTTCCTTTCATTTTGGTTGAGCACCATTGCTCTATGCCTTGACTTTTGCACGGAAAAAACACGATTTCCAGAACATCAAAAATAAAAATTTTTTGAGTTTTATTGAGCTTTATTCAGTTTTACGAAACTTGTTTTATTTTTATGGCATTTTGTTACAAACCGAAAGAATCCGTAGAAGAATCGGAAAAACAGATTCGTTTTTTAACCCAAATTATATCTCTTGATAAACCTTGATAAGGTCATATACTGCACATTCATAATTTTTGATATCTGGTTCTTGGAAACCCCTTTAGCCAGTAAGTCTTGAATGCGTTTCAGGTTCTTGGCAAGTTTTAATTTCTTGGATTCAGCTCCGATTGGTCTTCCAAGCTTTATTCCTTGTTCTTTCTTGGAGGCAAGCGAACACTTAGTTCGTTGGCTGATGAGGTCTCTTTCAATCTGGCTGGCAAGACCAAAAGCAAAGGCTAATACTTGTGATTGCAGGTCATTTCCTAAATGATAGTTTTCCTTAATCGTGATAACTTGGCAGTTCTTGTTTAGGCAAGTCTGCAGAATTGAAAATGTTTCCGGCACACTTCTGCTGATGCGGCTCAATTCACTTGTTATCAAAATATCATTCGGTTGTAGTTTCTCTAATAGTTGCCCTAATTGTCTTTTGTTCAAAGGTTTTCTTGATGATATGGTCTCTTCCACCCAAACATCAATTTTCATATTGTGTTTGGCGGCATAATCGCTGATTTCATACTCCATGTGTTCAAACGATTGCTTTTCGGTGCTTTTGCGGATGTATCCGTAAATCATAAAATTCTCCTTTTGATATATTTATCAGGAGAATCAAAGAATTATGCTCAAAATGTTCTGCTGTTTTAACGAACATTAAAATCAACTAATTTTTTAAGTATTTTGTTGAGGTGTAATGCAGCTCATTTAGGGCTATATAATTCCTTGAAAGGTAAAGAAAATAAGGAGTTTTAAGGGATTTACCGCTTTAAGTTTCCGCTGTTTTGATGAACTCTCCACGCCATTCAACAAAATTGTTCGTTTCTGTTAAGTGCGAAATTAGGTGCAACTTAATGGAATTTGAATATGAGCAAGACCTGTGCTTTTCTTGGTAATGATTACGATAAGATATGCGGCAAACCTTGTTGGCATCGTACGCCTGAAGGATTAAAAGAGCGAATTAAGGCTGAAATCATCAATTTAATTGAGAATGAAGATGTTACCGAGTTTCTGGTCGGCGAGCTCGGCGGCTATGAAAAAGATGCCTATGATACGGTTTTGGAGGTGCAAAAGGACTATCCGAACATCCGCATAATACTTGTTATCTCAAAAATAACGGAGCTTCACGAGGTCGGCGAATGCGATGCACACTATGTTCACCAGCGGAGACCTTGCGATGATTGGATTTACCCCGACAAATGCGCCACAGGCTATAGAAGGCTTTGCATTGTCTATCGCAACCGTTACATTATAGAAAACACGGATTTCATCATCGCTTATAACGAATATCACGGCAAAGCCTATGAATTCTGCAAACAAGCCAAAGGAAAAGGTGTGAAGGTGATTGAACTGGCGGAAGAAAATTAGATTATGTCAAAATGTGGCATGAGAGCTTAATTACGTTAATTTTCAGAAAGATTTTCATTGATTCTTTACGATTCTTATTTATGATCCTAAAATATGCAATAGGTTTAAACTAACGGGGCTATGTTATGGATTTGGAAGAAAAAGTTAAGCAATTAGTCAATCAAAACAATCATGAAGACTTTATTTTTGACTTCTTGTTGCTCTATGGTTTGCCTAAGGTTACTGTTACCAAGGCCAAAAATTCACGGTTAAACAAGGCCGATAACCAAATCATCATCAAGAAGAAGTTGTTTTTTGAGTTTTATGATCAAGGAACCAGTTTATTTGAAGCCAAGACTGCTGATTTGTTAGAAAGAATAGAAACACTTAAGAATGATCCGAAAACCTTTACCCACGATCCACGTTTTATTATCGTTACCAACTATAAGAGATTTTTGGCCGTTGATACTAAAACCAAAGATACACGTGATATTGAATTTAAAGATCTTTGGAAACATACGGATTTCTTTTTGCCGTGGTCTGGTAAAGAAAAGTATCAACCACACGTAGAAAGTATGGCTGATGTCAAAGCTGCCGAGAAAATGGCCAAGATCTATGATGAAATTTACCATAACAATAAGACATTTGCTGAAGAATATAACCACGATCTGAACATCTTTTTAACCAGATTACTCTTTTGTTTTTTTGCTGAAGATACAGGCATATTTGATGAAGAAAACCTTTTTACCAAAGCTATGATTGAACATACCAATGATGATGGCAGCGATCTTCAAGCATTTTTTGAAACCTTGTTTGAGGCATTGGATAAACAAGATAAGTCTGAATATCCGCAATATATCCAAAAATTTCCTTATGTTAACGGTAAATTGTTTAGAGATCGGATCCATATTCCAGAATTGACCGCTAAAACCAGAGAATTGATGATTGAATGCGGTGATCGTAACAACTGGAAAGAAATAAACCCAGATATTTTCGGATCAATGTTCCAAGCAGTTAAAACAGCGGAAGTGCGTTCTGGTTTAGGACAACACTATACTTCGGTGCCAAACATTATGAAGGTGATCAATCCGTTGTTTATGGATGATTTGCGTGAAGAATTTGAAAAAGCCAAGGATAGCGTTAATAAACTTAAGTCTTTGCAGCTAAGATTATCCAAAATCCGTATTTTTGATCCTGCTTGCGGATCTGGTAACTTTTTGATTATCGCCTTTAAGCAGATGAAACTGTTGGAAATGGATATAATCAAACGTATTCAAGAGGTCAGTGGTGAAAAAGATTTCCAAATGAATTTATCGGTCATAGAACTGAAACAGTTTTATGGTATTGAGATTGATGACTTTGCTTGTGAAATAGCTCGTTTGTCATTGTGGCTTGCCGAACACCAAATGAATTGTAAGTTCAAAGAAGAATTTGGTGTCACCAGACCAACATTACCGTTGTGTGAAAGTGGACATATTGTTTGTGGTAATGCTTTGCGTTTGGATTGGGAACAAGTTTGCCCTAAATTTATTGAGAAATCCAACTTAATCAGAGTTATTGCTGAGGCTGATGTAAAAAATACGCCATTACACTTGGAAACACCAAAGGAGCAAGTGGAAGTATATATTTTGGGCAACCCGCCCTACGAGGGAGCAAGAAAGCAAAGCCCTGAACAAAAAGCAGATATGGACTATGTTTTTAACAGAAGAATAGAAAAATATAACAATCTTGATTATATTGCAGGTTGGTTCTGGAAAGGAAAGCAATATATAGAGAACACAAAGTCGGTATGTGCTTTTGTTACAACAAACTCAATAAATCAAGGAGATCAAGTATCTTTATTATGGCCACATATTTTAACAAATGGAGTAGAAATTAAATTTGCTTATACTTCTTTCAAGTGGTCAAATAACGCGAAGTATAATGCTGGTGTTACTTGTAATATCATCGGCTTATCGGTTCATCCCAATAAAAAAACTATATATACAGCTGTCACAAA
The DNA here is from genome assembly GCA_902778645.1 of uncultured Rhodospirillales bacterium. Classification (GTDB taxonomy): domain Bacteria; phylum Pseudomonadota; class Alphaproteobacteria; order RF32; family CAG-239; genus Scatocola. Next base: position 25,561 of record CACYYO010000005.1, read on the forward strand.
ACACATAGTGGATAACATTAATGCCTACATAATAGCAGCAGACAACATATATATCTATCCTCGTAAAAAACCATTATCAGCAATGCCGTCAATGTGTTTTGGAAGTATGCCTAATGATGGGGGATTTTTGATATTAAATTCAAATGAATATAAAACATTAACTGGAAACAATCATTTCTTACAATCAATAATAAAAAAATATGTTGGATCAGATGATTATATTAACTCCATTGAACGCTACTGTTTATGGATTAATAAAGAGCAACTCACTGAAGCAATGAAACACCATGAAATAAGTACTCGTATTAGTAATGTAAAAGATTACAGATTAAAAAGTAAAAGGGAAGCTACTCAAAAATTAGCTAATTATCCATATAGATTTGGTGAAGTTAGATATAAAAACACAAACTCAATAATTGTTCCACGAGTTTCATCAGAACGTAGAATATACATTCCGTTAGGCTTTCTTGATGCTCAAACGGTAATTTCCGATGCAGCACAAGCAATTTATGACGCTGAACCGTGGATTTTTGGTGTTGTAACGTCTTTAATGCACATGGTATGGGTAAGAGCCGTAGCAGGAAGACTTAAAACCGATTATCGTTATTCTGCTGAACTATGTTATAATACATTTCCGTTTCCAAAGATTACTGATCAACAGAAAAAACGGATAGAACTTTGTGTGCAAGATATTTTACGTGTTCGTGAAAAGTATTCACAATTAACGATGGCTGAATTGTATGATCCAGATAAAATGCCAAAAGATCTGTTAGAAGCACATCATAGCTTGGATATGGTTATTGAATCTTGTTATCGTAGGAAACCTTTTGAAAATGATGAACAACGCCTTGCACACTTGTTCAAAATGTATGAAATGATGACAAACAATGCCTCAGAAGAAGAATTAAAACAATTAGAGTTAGGATTATAATATGGAAAAGTTAGAGAATGATATATTAGAATCAAGGTTAAAAAAAGTTTCACAAGAATTAGAGCGTTTAGGAATATATTCCAAGCGATCTGTTTTGGAAAAAGATAAAGTATCATTCGCTTTTGTTGTATACGTATTGCAACGCTATCTTGATAACTATGATGTTGATGAAATCATTGACAATATCACAGAAGGTGGCCTTGATAATGCAATAGATATTTTGCATATAGATAATGACGCATCATCAGATGAGATTTATATAAATGTATTTCAATGTAAGTATAAAACAGAAAAAAACTTAAAATCAACAATTGGGGAAAATGATATTGATTTATTTCTTAGAAAGATTAAATCTATCATAATAGATAAAGATACTTCTAATATAACTATGAACCCATATTTAACAAAACAATTAAACTTATTATGGGACATTACCAAAGTAACGGAAGTAAATAATATCCATTTAAATTTGTATCTTGCAACTAATGGTGCAGATATAAATGAACAAGAAAAAAAGACACTTATCCAATTTAAGCAGGAAAACAGCATAATTCAAGACATTAAAGTCTTCTTTAATTATGAATTTTTGATTGGGCATAAAGAAGTGCCAGTTGAAGATATACATATTCCCATTGATAAAAATTATATCCAAATGAATAACGGAATTAATACTTGTATTGTGAGTTTTAGCGCATATGACATAGCCAAACTATATGAAAAAGTGGGTGATGCAATACTGGAAAAAAATGTGAGAAAGCTCATAAAAAGTAAAATTAACCAAGACATATATAATAGTCTTGTTGCTGACCCTAAAATGTTTTGGTATAAAAATAATGGTCTATCAATTGTTTGCGAACGTTTTGAAGTAAAAACAATATCAGGAAGAAAAGAAATTGAAATTAAACGCCCTTACATTGTGAATGGTGGGCAAACCACAAAAACAATCTACAATCACTATCTTGATAACAAAAATGATGAAGACAAACTAATACCTTTATATGAAGCAAATATCATTGCTCGTATTTATCAAACAACCATTTCTGAACAAATAACAGATATTGTTCAAGGGACAAATACTCAAAATAAAATCACAATGTATGATTTGAAGAGTGCTAATGTTAATTTAAAAAAAATTAAGGATTTCTTTTTGGAAAATAATGTATCATTACTTATTAATAGAGATGTTGAAGAAAAAAAACTTCCAGATGCTATAAATTCTGATACTTTGTTACAACTGTATTGTTCTTTATATAAAGGGATACCCCATAAGGCTAAGATTAGTATTAGCAAATTGATAGAAGATTACTATGATGATGTATATAATACACCAAATATTCACATGGATTTGCTTAATACATTTAAAATTTTTCAAATTATAAAAAAGAAAAATAAAGAAAATCCAGAAATACAGCATTTAAGACATTCAAGTTTTTCCTTGCTATATTTAATGGGCATGCTGCATCCAGAAATAAAAAATTCTTATAGTGAAGATAAAATTATAATGGCATATGATGAAAGTTTAGCCGCATTGAATAAAATTGTTGAAAAACAAAAGAATGAAAATAATAATTTTTCCAACCATAATTTCTTTAAGTCTGAAAAATCTACTGAAATTATAAATGATTTATACAAAAAATGATCGGGAGATTATAATATGGAAAACTTGGTAGAAGTTAAATATGCTCAAACAGGTGAAAGCACCAAAACCAATATATATGGTATGCGTGAAATGCAGGAGAGAGTGTATGCTTATCGTGCTTCTAAATATTTGCTAATTAAAGCTCCACCTGCTTCTGGTAAATCACGTGCTTTGATGTTTGTAGCATTGGATAAAATGCAAAACCAAGGCATTAAAAAGGTTATTGTAGCTGTTCCTGAGCGTTCTATCGGTTCTTCATTTAAGAAAACGGAATTAAAGAAATTTGGCTTTTTTGCCGACTGGATGCCTGAAGACAGATACAACTTATGCACCAGAGGATCAGATAACAGCCAAGGTAAAATTAAAACTTTTCAAGAATTTATGGATTCTGATGCTAAAATATTGATTTGTACCCACGCAACTCTACGTTTTGCTTATGAAACCATTGAAGAAACCAAGTTTAACGATTGTTTGTTGGCAATTGATGAGTTTCACCACGTATCAGCAGATTTAGATAGTAGTAAATTAGGTGAATTGTTACATTCAATTATGACTAAATCAAACGCTCATGTTGTGGCAATGACGGGATCTTACTTCCGTGGTGATGGTGTGGCCGTTATGCGTCCTGAAGATGAGATGAAGTTTGATCGGGTAACTTATAACTACTATGAGCAGTTAAACGGTTATACATACTTAAAATCTTTGGGAATTGGTTATCACTTCTATCAAGGAAGATATTTGTCTGCACTTCCTGAAATTTTAGATACCGATAAAAAGACAATTATTCATATTCCAAGCGTTAATTCACTGGCATCAACCAAAGACAAATATGAAGAAGTAGATCGGATTATTGACATTATCGGTGAATTAGACCACCAAGATCCAGAAACCAACATTTTGTTTGTAAAAAGGCATAGTGACGGCAAAATCTTAAAAATTGCCGATTTAGTAGAAGATAAAGAAGGTCGTGAAAAAGTTGTTGAGTATTTAAGACACATAGAAAAAGTTGATGATTTGGACATTTTAATTGCTCTTGGTATGGCAAAAGAAGGATTTGACTGGCCATTCTGTGAACAAGCATTGACAATCGGTTATCGTGGATCATTAACCGAAATTGTACAGATTATCGGTCGTTGTACTCGTGACAGTGAAAATAAGACACATGCCCAATTTACTAACCTTATTGCTCATCCAGACGCATCAGATGATCAAGTTACAACAGCAGTGAATAATATGCTTAAAGCTATTACTTGCTCATTGCTGATGGAACAAGTGCTGGCACCTAAATTTAACTTCAAAGTCCGTTTGGAAGATGATAACACCGAGAACCAAAAAGGTGAAATTAAGATCAGAGGGTTTAAGCAACCGTCAACCGAAAAGGTCAAACGCATTATTGAAGCTGATTTAAATGATCTGAAAGCTAAAATCCTTCAAGATCAAAATGTCCTTAAAGCATTACCTGGTAATGTAGATCCTGTTGTTGTTAATAAAGTTCTGATTCCAAAGATTATTCAAACAACATATCCAGATTTAACAGATGAAGAGGTTGAAGAAGTGAGACAGTATGTTATTGCCGATTCAGCTATCAAAACAGGATCTATTGAAGATACTGGTGATATTCGTTTTATCCGTATGGCTAGCAGATTTGTTAATATTGATGAATTAAGCATTGATTTAATTGATTCTATAAATCCGTTCCAAAAGGCGTTTGAAGTGTTATCAAAGACGCTAGATAAACGGACATTCCGTCTAATTCAGGAGTGTGTAGACGCCACCAGATTGCAGATGACAGAAGAAGTAGCCGTATCTTTATGGCCGAAGATTAAAGAATTTGTAAAAGCAACAGGTAGTGAACCTGATAAAAACTCTATGGATCCGCATGAAAGAGAATTAGCGGATGCATTATTATATATCCGTAATAAGAAGAGAAGCCAACAGTAGGATTAAGCTATGGAAGAATGGTTACAAAAGATTGTTGATGACGATGATTTAGGTTTGTTAGATGTTAAACCTAAAAATATTCGTATTACAGCTGATGAGAGATTGGTTAAGAGCTTTGAAGAAATCAATAAGTTTATAAAAGAAAATAAACGTGAGCCTGAACTATCAAACGATATTCTGGAAAATTCATTGTATTACCGTCTTGAAGGCATAAGGGAAGATACCAACAAAATCAACCAATTAAAAGAGTTTGATACGTTTGGATTGCTTAAAGAAACGGAAGAAACACCTCAACCACAATCTATTGATGATATATTAAATGATGATGATCTTGGTTTATTATCAACGCCTAAAGAAGATGATATATTTAATTTAGGACACGGACTGAAAAAGGTTGATCGTTCCGTTGGTGCTTATGATTATGTGGCTCGTGCCAAGAAGTGTGAGGATTTTGATAAGTTTGAACCACTATTTAAGGCCTGCCAAGCTGATCTCAAGAATGGTAAGCGTAGATTGATAAAATTTACAACTGAAACATCAATCAAAGAAGGTGCTTTTCTGGTTTATCGTGGAATGTTGCTATATGTTGATAAGGTTGGTAATTTTTCACAACGTAACCAAAGAAAACAAGCAAGACTTCGTTGTATCTATGAAAACGGAACTGAATCGGATATACTCCGCAATTCGTTGGCTAAACCGATGTATTCTGATGGAAAAATCGTAACGGAAAACTATGAAGAAGCGTTAAAAGAGTTTTCAGGCGTAACAGAAGAGGATAAACCGTCTGGCTACATCTATGTTTTACGGTCACTCAGCAAGGATCCACAGGTCAAAGCCGTGAAAGATTTATATAAAATCGGTTATTCTGAAACTACTGTTGAAGATCGGATCAGGAACGCAGCAAATGAAACAACATACCTTATGGCCAAAGTGAAAGTAGTGTCTTCATATAAGATGTATAATGTTAATACCCAAAAGTTTGAAGATCTGTTACACCGCTTTTTTGATGCTGCTCGTTTAAGCATTGATGTAATGGATAACAATGGAACACGGCATACGGTTAGAGAATGGTTCCAAGTGCCTTTAGGTGTAATAGAACAAGCAATCTATCTCTTCCAAACAGGTGATATAGTAAAATATCAATACTCCAGAGAAGAGCGAGAAATTGTAGAGATCGGGAAACAAAATTAAGAAAATATAAAACAGTATGTTATAATATATAATAAAGAGGGTTTTGAAATGGCATTTACTGAAGATGAATATAAAAAGATTGATGATTATATCCAAAGAAACAAGCAAATTCAGTCTCAATCGGAATGGGTTGTTATTAATAACGAAAGAAGAGTGGAATCGGTAATTCAACTTATTGATGGTAATGTCATTGAAGTGGAGTTTTCTTTTAGAGGATCTGTAAATAAAAATGCTCCGACTTTGGATGACACTTGGGGGGAATTAAAGTTATTATATAGCAACAAAAATAAGGAAACATTGTGGGTTTCTCGTATTAGTTACAATCCAGTGAAAAATCATACTAACTGTAAGCTTGAAAATTTTGAATGGTCATTAAGACAACTAAAGAAGGGTGTATGCCGTCTTTATAAATGGGAGAATAGAAAAGAAGCATTAAAAAACGGTATGACCGAGGAAAATGCTCCTGCTACACCTTTACCTGAAATAAAAACTTTTGATGCTTTTATAAAGACTTTTAAGGATTATCTTCATATTACAGGAGATATAAAACTCCCAACTCTATCGCCTGAATTGCCATTAGAAGGAGAACATAAATGAATTTCTTAGAAAATATCAGAGATCTTATTGATATAGAAACAAGAGATGAAAATAAGTTTCGGATTCATTTGCCTGTTTTGTATGCAGATGGTGAAAATGTGTGCATTGATATTATAAAAAATAAACAATCTTTTTTTGTTTCAGATAATGGGTTTGGACTTGAAAATGCTTTTGCTCAAATTAATGATATTAAAGTTAATGATATAGAACGGATTGGTAAAACATTATCAAAGCAATATGGACTATCTGTATCCAAACGGTTAACAGAAAAAGAAATGAAACAGCAAAAAGCTACAAACAACACTATAGAAAATGGTGTCATTTATCTTAATGAAGTATCTGAAGAAGAATTGAATGGTGCAATTATGATCATTGCCAATGCTTCAAGATTGTTTTCACAAAGATTGGTTGAAGATGGTATAATAACACAGGAAAATTCATTAAAAGAAATATTGGATGAAAGATTGAAATTTATATACAAATCAGCCTATTCTGATAAAGTGAAAAAGGATGTGCAAATAACAGGTATGAGCACAAGGCAATATAAAGTATCTTTTGTTATAGAAGGCGATCAAAAACGTTTATTAGAGCCTGTAACTAACAATACAAATTCAATATCGCCTCTGTTCTTGAAATATAGTGACATAAAACAAAATAATGTATCAAAAGAGAGTATCATTCGTAACATAAAAGAATGGGATGCAGGTAGTATTGAATTAATTAAACAAGTAAGTCATCATATTGTAGAAGTAGAGAAATTTGCGGCATAAATTACCCCATCATCTGTTTAATCATCCAATCAATCTGCTCTTTGGTGCAGCCTTGGGCGGTGAAGAGATTTTCCAGTTGCTTAATTCTTAATTCTGCTTGGAAAAGTTTGCTCTGTAGCAATGAATTTTCTCTTTCCAGTGTCTCTATACGGATTTTAGCTAATTCAAGCTCATGGGCAGAATATTGGGCTTCTCTTTCATAATATTCCTTATCATCTCGCAAGGATTTCTTATCAATATTATTCATATTCTCAATAATGGGTGCAAATTCTTTACCGGTATAGACCATATGGCGGCGTCCTTGCTTATCATAGCCTAGTTGTAAATATTCCAACTTAACCAGTTTAGCAATAGCTTTCCTAACAGTATCAGGCTGAACATCAATACATTTTGCAATGTTTTTATTATCTCCGAAGAATGTCGGATGTTTGGGATTTTTAGTGCGATAGATAACTAATTGTATGATTAATCTTTCTGTAACAGATAATTCTGTTTTACTTCTACTCATATTGTTTCCTTTAATAAATTCCTATAATTATTTATCAGGGAAAATAAGGCTTTGGCATTTATATCCGCCCCCTTGGCATCTATATCCAGATTTTTGTTGTTTTTGGCACGTATATCCGCTTTTGGTGGCATTTATATCCGGTTTGGGCGGCACGTATATCCGGGTTAGACGGCACGTATATCCGGCTTTGAAAATCCAAACACCTTGTGAAATAAGGGCTAAAGGGCAATTTTTTGCTCTTAAAATATAATATAATAGAAAGAAAATATATATTATAATAGAGCAATTTTTGTCTGGAATTAAAATAGAAACCAAAGTAAATTCCTGATGAATTAATAATAACAAAAGAGCAAATAGATTCGCAAAAATAAAATCAGCAATTAATGACGAAAATAATATTGACGACAAATGACTCGTATAAATTATTGGTGCTATTTACAGGATCAAAAAATCAAAGAAATGGAAATTCAGTAGGGAGTGGTACTCTTTGCGTATGGAGAAGAGAGAAAGTTGTTGATAATAGAACACTTGACAATAGAGATATATAATGAAAGTATATAAGTAGATTAGTTTTAGGAATAAATGATGTGTGAGACTATTTGCGTTATTTTACAAGAAATTCAAAGTATATGTATAACAGGTTGGAGTTATGTTACTGCATTTATAAAATATATATTTGATATAAAAACATTATTAGCAATATTTGGGGGATACATTGCTTGGCAACAATGGCAAACCAGTGAGAGAAAACGTAAGCAAGATTTATTTGAAAAACGTTATGACAATCTATATCTACCAATACTAAAATGTTCAGAAAGCATCATGCATATCAAGGATAGCAAAGTTTCAAAAGAGAAGAGAAAACAGCAGATAGAAAATGAAATAGCAGAATTTTGGAGGCAATATAACAAGTATAAATTTTTAATTTCTGAACAAGATGATGAAAAATTAAATAATCACTACAAATATATTTTGGAAATTGTTCAGAATAATGGGGCAAGTGATGTTGAACAATTGGGTAATCTATTTGCTCTTTTAGGTCATTTATCACAAATGGAAATGTTATTGGCACAATATTTGAGAATTGAACAAGGAAGTCTGCTTTATAAAATTAGAAAGTGTTTTCAAAAAAAATACAGCATGAAAGAAATAATAACAATGCTTGCTAATTCTTCGCAACAGCAAGATAATAATACTAAAAAATAAAAAGTGCTATCGGTTACCCAATAGCACTTGAGATGAAATTTATATTGAAACAATACGAGCAGAAATCTGCTACACAAATATTTATCTTGATTTTACCGTTATTTGCCATCAAAGAATTATCATTTTCATTTTTTTCAAACCAAAATCAGCCAATTTCTCCGAATAAATATTTTTGTGAGAAGAACTCACGGAATTTAACATTTAAACAATAGGAGAAAGAATATGCTCAAAACTTATAATAAAGAAAATAACACCTATAGTCGTTACTTCCACGTTTCGGAAATAGAAGCTGCTTTAGAGAAAATGAAGCAAATCAGCAGTCGTGTGGAATATAGACCTTTTGACGAGATTCCTAATAGAAACCAAATAGAAGATTACCACGTAACCATTGATGATGCCAATAGCTTGGAAAGGATGTTTGCCGACAATCCTGCTTTCAAATTGGAACACCCGATGGATATTATGAGAAGAACCATATTATTAGTGGCTTGCGGTATGAGTGAAGATACTGAAGGAATTGAATACTTGATTAACAAAGGTGCAGAAATTAACCGAAATGACTTGATGGGCGAAAATGCTTTAATGTATGTCATTCAAAACCCAAATATGCCAACAGAAGAAAAGCTGAAAGCTGTTCAATTACTGATAGACCACGGAATTGATGTAAATTGGCTTAATAGCCGTTTTGAAACACCATTGATGATGGCATTAAACCAGATTGAAATAGAAGTTGCTGACCTTTTAATAGATAATGGCGGAATTGTTTATCAACCACCCAAAAGACCTAAAGAACCTGACATCAAAGAAGACAAATAACCAATCCTGACATTATTTTGATATTAAACCGTCATAACTCCTGTGGCGGTTTTTGGTATAAAAAACAAAGATTGTTCTTGACTTATTTAACGCAATTTCTTATATTAACTATAAATCTATGTTAAATTTTTGCAAGGAATTATAGTTAATGCTGTTAAATTTCAGTTTTAATAATTTTAAGGTGTTCAAGGAAAAAGTTGAATTTTCTATGGAACCATTAACGAATAATGGTTCTAGTGAGAATTCTATTGAAACAGGATATAAGAAATCCCCTTATGTTTACCGGACATCCGCAATATTTGGGGCAAATGCTTCTGGAAAATCAACGTTTGTTCAAGCTTTAGCCTATTTTCAGAGGTTAATAGAAACCTCTTACCTCAAAAGATTTAATGAAAAAATGGATATCCCGACTTATAAGTTGGATGATAAAGAAAAGAATTCAACATTTGAATTTGAATTCTTAGAAAATGGCATTGTTTACAGATATTTTGTTGAATTAAATGATGATGGAATTATTCAAGAAAATGCTTACTACAATGAATTAGAAGAAGGAAGAAGAGAAAAGATATTATTTGAAAGAACTCCTACTGAATTTAATAGTCCTTATGGAATAGATAAAGAATTTGCCAAACAAACAAGTAAAACCAGACTACTCATCAGTGAATTAGCAAATAATAGGAATATCCAAGATCAACATATATTAGACATTTATAATTGGTTTATGAATATTGATGTTCTTTCAAGCAATTACAGAGATAATTTAAATGATTTACCCGCCTTATCTAAATCTAACTTAACTAAAAAAGCTGAATTTTTAAGAAAAGCGGATATTCCAATAAAAAAATTGATTGTTAATAGAGATGGAGTATTTTCAGTTCATAAAAATGAAATAGGTCAAGAGGTTACGTTTGATTTTTTTGATGAAGAGTCGGATGGTACACAAACGTTATTAAGTATAGCAGAAGATGTTTTCTTCGCAATAGATAAAGGAAGTGTCTTAGTCGTTGATGAACTTGATAACTCTCTACATCCTCATTTGGTTAAATATCTGGTTAATTTGTTCAATAATCCAGAAACCAACCCTAAAGGTGCACAGTTAATCTTTACTTCACACGCTCACTATTTGATGGACGGGGACACTCTAACCAGAGATCAAATATGGTTTGTTTCTAAAGAAAACGGCTATTCCAGCGATTTGTATTCTTTGAGCGATTTCAAAGAAATTAAGCGGAAGAAAGGTGCTTTTTATAACGAGTATATGTATGGCATTTTTGGTGCTGTGCCGAAGATTAGCGAGGACTAACTATGGCTAGAAGAAGTAGTCAATCAAGGCAATTAAGACCTTTACATCTGTTTATCTGTGAGGATTCCAAATCTTCCAAGTTTTATATGGAAGGTCTCGGCAAAGTCAATAATATAAACATAAAAGCTGAAAATGCAGATGGAACAAGTCCTGAGAATGTTTTAAGAACAGCAAAAGAAAAGCTATCAATGTTTCAAGATGAAGGAACAGCGACAGTCTATTGCTTATTTGATAAAGACGATTGCGAGGACGTCAAATTCAAAAAGGTTATTGCTGATTGTAAAAGCGCCAGAATTGTTTCAGCAACATCAATTCCTTGTTATGAGTATTGGCTTTTGCTTCATTTGAAGAAGACTAATCAACCATTTAGTAATGCTCAAGAGTGTTGTGAAGCATTTAGAGCTGAATACAACAAAGCTTTTAATATAAGATATAATGTAAAGGATTTGAAAGCACGTAAAGAAATTTTTGAAGACTTGAAGGATAAACTTGATACAGCCATCAAAAATGCTGAAAGTCTTAAATTAAAAGAAAATGAAAACCCTTACACCAATATGCATGAAGTGATTAAAGGTTTACTATCCCGCAAATAGAATAAAAATTATCCTGACTCAACCTATTGAATTTAAAAGAAAATGTCCTGAAATCAACCAGTTACCTGCATTTTTTATCAAAAAAATGCTTGACAAGCCGATTCCGGCATGTTTAAATCATTCCAGATTTGAAATGATAACCAAATCAAAAGTGAATTTATAAACCAACTTGTCCCACTTTAAGCGGACTAAAAGGAGAATTAAGATGACTAACCCTCAAGCCGAATTGCGTCGGCAGTTAATGAACGCATTATATCATGACGATTTTTCAACCGTAGATAATCTGTTAAAGCAAGGAGTAAATGTAAATTTACCATACAATCACAATGGTTGGACACCATTTATGTGGGTGTGTAAGGAACATTGCGACCCTGAAATCATTCAGTTGTTTTTAGACCACGGTGGTAACGTTCACTCCAGAAATAAATCCGGTGAAACACCTTTGCACATTATGGCAGCACATCGCAGCTCTTTTGATTGTTTGCAGATTTTGTTAGCCCACGGAGCTAATCCGAATGCACGAGATGAAGACGGCAACACTGCACTTCATATTGCAGCAGCCCATCCGCAAGCCGATATTCGTATGGATGTTGTATGGAATTTGTTTCTTAAGACCGATGATACCATCCGTAACAATGCCGGCAAGACCGCCTATGACCTTGCTAAAGAAAATCCAAACTTTACCGATGAAGAAGTTCTAAAGATTATGAAGGAGAGCGTTGATGCCTAATACAAACGAAATAGCTCTTCAGAACGACAACTTCCGCAAGCATTTATCGCAAGGAACTTTGGTTTTAACGCAAGGTATTCGGAATAATGCCCCTGAAGACATCAGGGAAATCATAACCAAAGTAAGGACTTTTGATACCTTTGATGAAAACAATGACCCGTATAATGAGCACGATTTCGGAGCTTTTGACTTTAAGGGTAAAAGGATATTCTGGAAGATTGATAATTATGACCGTGAATTTCTTTATCTCTCACCGGATGTTTCAAACCCAAGATTAACCAATAAAGTAATGACCGTAATGTATGCGGAGGAATACTAATGAAATACGATGTTTTAGCCACACCGGACTTGGAAGAACTTTGCAAATGGGTGAATGAGAAACTCAAGCAAGGCTGGCAATTACAGGGCGGTATAGCCACAATGGTTCATCCTCCAAGATATACGGTATTTTACCAAGCAATCGTGAAACCAACCAAATAAAAGCAACCGAGAGATTGCGGACTTTATTTTCCTTTCAACCGCAATCTCTCAAAAGGAGGTAAATTATGACCAACTCTGAATTTGTGGACGATAAGAAGATTAAAGACATTCTGACCTATATTAAGTCTATGAAGCATGCGGAACAAATCCGAATGATGTTTCTTTTTAGCTTGAACGGACTTCGGGCGATAAACTTTACGTTTCTGCAGGTAAAGGATTGCTACACCGACCAACTCAAACCCAACGACGTGATTAACCTTGATAGTGACAAGAACAAAGGCAAGCACAAATGCTCATACTTTATGAATAGCCAAATGAAGAAGGAACTTGCTGACTATTTGAAGTATCTTCAGAATAAATGGGGAGAAAACTTAAGCCCTGAAACCTATCTCTTTACCTCTCAGAAGCTCAATAAGCCCTACAACAGAGTAAGCATCAGCCGTCTGTTTAGCTCCGTTTATAAGAAATTCGGCATCAAAGGAGCAAGCCACTTAGGGAGACACTTATTCGTGAGTAAATTGGTCAACAGCGGCGTTTCAGTATTTGTCATTCAGAAACTTGTAAATCATCGCAATATTACAACAACTCAAAGATATTTTAACCATAATGAACAAATGCTCGCCAATGCCGTGGAAAACACAAGGATTTAAGATATGATACAACTTGACCGAGCGTGGCTGTTAGGGCACATTGATTATATTTGGAACAACCGGCACAAGCTACAAACCAGACCTTGTGCCGAATTTGTTATCACCGGATTTGTTATCAATTCCTTCGGCTGTCCTTACTATGGCTATCTAATTGATAAAATAACCCTCGGAAACCTAATCAAGCTATGGAACAACGGCTTTGTTTATAAAGATTTTCCGCTAGTTCATTACAGAATATCCCACGGAGATAGTTCTACTCACATCGCCTACACTTATCGTGGCAAAGTGTTTAGTCATAGATTTCCTTATTCAGATCCAGATAGATATATTCCAACAGAGGAAGTGAAACAGATTTTGAAAAGTTTAAGGAAATCAAAACTATAAAATCCTTGAAATGTTAAACAATGTTTGTAATCCCAACAAAGTTTAACATTTTTTTATTACCGGTATATCAGTCATTTTCAAAAGTATAGATTTTATGGGCTTTTCAGAGAAAATGTTAAAGAATGATGATTCTTTAACATTTTAGAAAAATAATCATAGCATCAAATAAAACAGATTAACTTTCATTTGAAAAAAATAGAAAAAATTTATTATTTTTGCAAAAATCTGTAATTTTTTTACAGATTTTAACAAAATTTGCTTGATTTTGATAAAATTTATTTTATATTATTATAAAAATAGCGAATGAAAGGTTGAAAAATGACCAAAGTTAATCTGTTGAGATTGAAGTTTGCAAATATCTTATCTTTCAAAGATGAACAGGAGATATTTTTTACAGCTGAATCAAAATATACCAATGCCCCAACAAACTATATCAGAAACGAGAAAGCTATCGGAGAAGACCTAATTACTCCGGTTACCGCATTCTATGGTGCAAATGCTTCAGGAAAGAGCAATATCCTTTACATGTTGGCGATTATTCTTCGGTCTTTTTTAGGAAAACCATATCAAAAGTTTTCTATGGATAATTACAGACCTTTTGGATTGCACGATGAAACTATGAATAAGCCATCTTTATTAGAAATTGATTTTTGTGTAGATGAGTTTAGATATATTTTATCTATAACCTTTGATAAAACAGGAATACTTGAAGAGCAATTGTATGAGTATCAACAGAAAGCAAAAAAGATAATCTATAGAAGAGAAAAAGCTAAACTAACGAAATTCAATAAAGATATTATATCAAAATATGATTTGCAGTATACTGAAGATACATTAAGTAAAAGACCTGATATTTTAGTGCTGGATATATTAGATACCAAAGGTATTACATACATTCGCCCTATTTTATTGGCGGTCACAATTATTTCTAAAACAGCTTTCGGTGTTCCTCAAAGAAAAGATTTCTTTAATGAGTTCGCTGAAGAAATGCTAAAAAACAAGACACTAAAAGAAAAATTCGTCAAGTTTATGCAATATGCGGATTTAGGTATTACTGATGTTATAATTGAAAAAATATCATCTCCGCATCCTGATGCTATTGTATCATCTGAACAAGGTATTGTTTCGGGCCCATATACTGTTTATAAAATGTCATTTGAACATAAAGGAGCTAATGGAAAAAAATATCTTTTAGATTTAAACAGTGAAAGTGAAGGAACAAGGCAATTTGTGACCTTTATGAGATACTTTATTCCTGCATTAATTGAGGGCGGTATCTTCTTTATTGATGAAATTGATAAAAATATACACTCCATGATGTTAGCAAAATTAATAGAAATGTTTAATAATCCTAATATCAATAAAGGAGGAGCTCAACTTATATTTAATACTCATGATACTTCCATACTTAAATCAGATATTCTTAAAAGAGATGAGATTTGGTTTGTAGAGAAGAATGAAGAAGGATGCTCCGAAGTATATCCTTTAACCGAATTTAAGTCTATCAGGGAAGGTTTTAACTATGAAAAGGGATATTTAGAAGGCAGATTCGGAGCAATTCCATATTTGGGAGATATTAAAGAACTGGAGGCTATTCTGAATGCCAAAGAGTAAAAAAGAATATAGTCTATCCAGAGCTGACCGATATAATAAAAAAGAACGTAATGCCGGAAAGATTGTTATTTATACGGAAGGAGATGTAACAGAACCGGAGTATCTTAATGATTGGATAAAAGGTTTTGCAGCTAAAAACGGCTTAAATCCGCTAAAAGTGAAGACTTGGTTTGAAATTGTTCCTTCTGATGACGAATCAGAACCTTTGAAAGTTGTAGAGAACTTGGTTTCTAATGAAAATCCTAAAGACAATGAGCTTGATAAATTCTATGCTGTGTTTGATGAAGATGATAGAAGCAATACCGGAAAAGATAAAGAAAACTATCAAAAGGCGTTTCAAACAGCGGATAACAATAATGTTAATGTAATATGTTCCAATCGTTCTGTGGAACTTTGGGCTGTTTTGCACTTTTCAGATGCTACCCCTATGACACAAAGAGACTTGGAAAAAGAGCTTAAAAGGTTTATGCCGCACTACAATTCCAGTAAAAATAAACGCTTTGACTTTGCGATAATGCAAAGCGAAGGCGATGAAGACAAAGCCATAAAAAGGGCTCAATCATTGCGTAAAAATAATGAAAAGGCATCTAGTGATTGGAAAATTCGTCCTTCCACAAATTTTGATGAACTCATTGAAGCAATGAAAGAATTTATTTTACAGCATTAGATTGAGAAGATAACCCCTTCAAAATTAATCATTTTGAGGCACCGATTTGTTTTTCATCTCGGTGTTTTTTGTCACCAAAATATGCGGCACCAGTGCGGCACGGGATAAAAAAGAAGGCTTCCAGAATTTTCTGAAAGCCTTGATTTTATTGGTTGCGGGGGAAGGATTTGAACCTCCGACCTTCAGGTTATGAGCCTGACGAGCTACCGGGCTGCTCCACCCCGCGACAAAAAAACTGGTGTATTGTTACGCCTTTTTCTTTTTCTTGTCAAGATTATTTTAGAAAAAAAGTGAAATTATGATAGCAAATAGTAGAACCAGTATGATAATTATCTTTTTTGTGCTCATATTATGCTCCGATTTGTTGTTTTTTATATTATATAATTATTCTTTTGTTCTTCTCTATGTAATTTTTTAATAAATTAGTTTTATATTTGTATATATTTTGATGAAAGACGTTTTTATAGAAAAAGGATTATCAGTTATGGTTAAGATTAATGAAGTTTATTTTTCGGATATTTATGTTACACCTGATAAGACAGCATATATTCCAGATACGCGAACAGCAAATGGTTTGGAGGTTTTTGCTCCTGAGGATTTCGAAAACTTTTTTCGATTAATGGAATCGTCTTATGATGGTAAAAATACCAGTTATTCTGTTATGTATGAAGGTATTTTGTATCGTGTGGAAAGAACAATTAGTATTTATGGAGTTCAATATTGTGCTCGTAAAATGCCTAAGACTGTTCCTGCTTTCAATAGTCTCGGGTATCCTGTGGAGGTTTCGAAGTATTTGATGACTTTGACAAATGCTGCCGGGCTGATTTTGTTAGGTGGACCGACGGGAAGCGGTAAAACGACGACAATTTCAAGCTTGTTAAAAGAATATTTGACGCAGGAAGGTGGCTTTGCTTATACCATTGAAGATCCGACGGAAATGCCGCTGGATGGTGTTTATCAGGCAAAAAATGGGGCTTTGGGTTTGTGTAAGCAAACTGTTCCTGTTAATAGTGATTGGGGTGCTTCGCTGCGCTCTGCGTTGCGATCTAAACCTCGTTTTATTATGGTTGGTGAAATTCGTACGCCGGAATGTGCTAATGAAGTTTTACGTGCTGCAACTTCAGGGCACTTGGTTTTAGCAACTATTCACGCTAATAATGTGACAGATGCGATTAACTCTGTTGTTAAGTACGCGGCCGCTTTTGCAATGACGGAAGATTTGGCTTTTGATTTGTTTTCTCGTGGTATGCTCGGGGTTATTCATCAACATCTGGTCGGGGTCGGGCAGAAAAAGCCTGCTGTTTCTTATCTGTTTACGAATCCGGATACAATGAAAGGTGACCAAGTTCGAGGAATCATTAAGAGCGGTAAACTTAATCTGGGTACATCTATTGAACAACAGATGACGCGTATGTCGCGCGGTATGAATATTTTCCCTGAGGTATAGTTTACCTGAAAAGCTTGATTTGGAGATTTTTATTGCCTATATTATAGGTAATAACCATTGTTTAGAGGAGGGTATTTTATGTTGAATCAAAAAGAAATTGCGCAGACTTCTTCACAAACTTATGTTGATGAGGGGTTGCGTCAGTATATGATGCGTGTTTATAATTACATGGCAGGGGGCTTGTGTGTGACAGCTTTGGCTTCTTTTGTGGTTATGAGCAATCCGTCTCTCTTGTCTTTGTTTTTTAAGGTTACACCGCAAGGTGCGACGATGTCGGCTCTCGGGTGGTTGGTTTTGTTTGCGCCATTATTGATGGTTTTTGCCTTTGGTTGGGTTATTGCAAAAGGTTCTGTTCGCCAGGTTCAAGGTACGTTCTGGGCTTTTGCCGCAGTGATGGGAATTTCTCTAACGCCGACTTTGCTTGCCTATACCGGTGCCAGTGTGACACGAATCTTTTTAGTTACGGCAGCAATGTTTGGGGCAATGAGTATTTACGGTTATACGACAAAGCGTGATTTAACCTCGATGGGCTCTTTTTTGATTATGGGGGTTTGGGGCATTATCATTGCCATGTTGGTTAATTTGTTTTTACACAATCAAGGATTGTCATTGGCGCTTTCTTGTCTGAGTGTTTTAGCGTTTACAGGGCTGACGGCTTATGATACGCAAGTTATTCGCCGGATTTATGCTGAATATGATTCTTCAGATTCGATGACACGTAAAGCTGTTGCCGGTGCTTTGTCTTTGTATATGGATTTTATTAACGTATTTATTGCTTTATTAAACTTGTTTGGCGATAGACGATAACTCCATATTTCTTTTCGTGAAAAACCTCTGCTGTTGCAGAGGTTTTTTTGTGTAAAAAATTATTTTTTTGCACTTTTATGGTGCTTGGTAACGAAACCTTAATTTATTTTTTCTATGCTTAAGGAAAGTGAAATTTTATGTTGGAGAAGAATAAAAATGTCAATCAAATTAGCCATTCCAGAAAGTAATGTGATGCACTTAAAACCAAGAATCTCGGTCATCGGTGTCGGTGGCGGCGGTGGTAATGCCGTTAATAATATGATTGAGCAGAATCTTGAAGGTGTCGATTTTATTGTTGCCAACACGGATGCTCAGGCATTGGCTAATTCTCGCGCCTCACGCAGAATCCAATTAGGTTTGGAGACAACGCAAGGGTTAGGTGCCGGTGCCAGACCTGAAGTCGGACGTATGGCTGCGGAAGAGGCTAAAGAAGAGATTGAAAAAGAACTTGAGGGCGCTAATATGGTCTTTATTACTGCCGGTATGGGCGGTGGTACAGGTTCCGGCGCTGCTCCGGTGGTGGCGAGAATCGCTAAATCAAAAGGTATTTTGACGGTCGGTGTGGTCACGAAACCCTTCCAATTCGAAGGTAAAAAGCGTATGGAGACCGCAAACTGCGCTGTCGAAGATTTTACCAATTCGGTTGACAGTATTATCATTATTCCAAACCAAAATCTTTTCCGCGTGGCTGATAAACAAACAACTTTGGCTGATGCCTTTGTTATGGCAGATAATGTCTTGTATGCCGGTGTTCGTTCCATTACAGATTTGATGCTGATGCCGGGACTAATTAATTTGGATTTTGCTGATATAAAGAGTATTATGGAGGACAAAGGCAAGGCTATTATGGGAACCGGTGAGGCAGAAGGCGAGAATCGTGCCGTCAAAGCTGCTGAGCAGGCTTTATCCAATCCGTTATTGGATGACTGCTCAATGCATGGGGCAAAGGGCGTTTTGATTAATATTACCGGTGGCTCGGATATTACATTGTTTGAGATTGATGAGGCAGCCAGCCGTATTAAAGAAGAAGTTGATGATGATGCTAATATTATTTTCGGCTCAAGTTTTGATGAGTCCTTGGCCGGAAAAATCAGAGTTTCAATCGTTGCCACAGGTATTGGCGGGGCTGTTCGCCCGGTCGTCAAGGCCCCCGAAAAGAAAATGAATGTTGACTATATTGAAGAAAGTTTTGCTCCGGAATCTGAAAATCCGGATGCACAGCCTCTGAGCATTGTGGCTGAGGCTGAAACGACCGCTATTTCTGCCGCTGATGAAGCCGAATTTAAGGAAGTAGCCGCCGTGTCTGCAGAAGAAGAAAACGTTTCTGATAATGAAACATCTTCTCTGCTGGAGGAAAAAGAAGAGGAGGCTCAGCCGCAAGAACAACCGGTTATGCAGGCTGTTGCCGGAGATGAGCAATTTGTTGAAATCAGCGGGTTAGACAACTCAACGATTATCAATGAAATGCCGCAAGCTTCTTCTTTGTTCAACGCTATTATTAATAAAAACGAAGATATTAATCTTGATATGCAAATGCAAGATATTTTATCTGCTAACAGTAATTCATTTACGGCCAAAACAACGGTTAAGCAAGTAGAAGAAGAACCGGAGCTGTTTCCTAACCATAATCCACATCCATCAGTATTCGCTCCTCGCCGCACAGAAGAGCCGGAACAGCTGATTGTGAATAAGGCTGAGGAACATACGCCAACTCTGATTGAGAGAGTTACCGGTATTTCTATTGCCAAACGTTATCGTAAAAAGGCTGAAAAAGAGGAACAAGCTCGTCAGGCTGAAACACCTCATTTTGACAATGATTATGAAGATGACAAACTGAATTTGGAGATTCCTTCTTTTTTACGTCGTAAATAAATCATTATGTTTTTATTAAAAAAGCCCCTTTGAAGGGGCTTTTTTATTCCATAACATTGTAATGCTCGGAGTAGATCTGCATCCATTTGGAGCAGTATGCTTCTTCTTTGCCTGTATGATGGCCAAAGGACAATTCCTCAGTGTCATTGTAGATGAATTCTAGCCATTTTTTCAGGGCATAGTAGTCAAGGAAGGATATTTTTTTTATCAATTCCTTGAAGTCATTGAGACGTGGTTCGTCATCCATGGTCGAACCGATAGCTTCCGGAAGAACTTTGTTTAAGTTTTTCCAGACTTTGTGCCCTCGCTTCAAAGGACGTAAAAGCACACTACGAGCTACGAAATTCTTAATTGTCCTTTTAAAGGACGTCTTTTTTTCTTGTAATGTAATCATAATGATAGAGATTGATAATTTAATATTGAGAGGAAATTTAAGATATTTGTGCTGTTTTGTCAATAAAAAAGGCACCCCAGAGAGGTGCCTCAAAATGTATAATATTTTAGAAATATCGTTTCAGCAAGCCTTCAAGAGCCTTACCGTGACGGGCTTCGTCGCGTGCCATTTCATGAATAGAATCGTGAATAGCATCTAAATTAAGCTCTTTTGCTTTTTTTGCCATTGTCATCTTACCATGACAAGCGCCGTTTTCTCCAGCCAGCATCTTCTCTAAATTCTCTTTGGTTGAGGTACTGACTAATTCTCCTAACATTTCACCAAAGCGAGAGGCATGCTCAGCTTCTTCTTTGGCAATTTGTTCTAATACGACGGCTATTTCGGCATAACCTTCACGCATAGCTTGGCGTGCCATTGCCAGATACATTCCAACTTCTGAGCATTCTCCGTTAAAGTGATTGCGCATCCCTTCTAAAATTTCAGAATCAATTCCTTTGGCAATACCGATAACATGTTCTGCCGGCCATGTCATGGTTTCTTCTTTATAAGGGACTAATTTGTCTCCTTTGACTTTGCAGACAGGACATTGGGGCTCCTGACCTTCGGGAACATCGAAAATTTGACCGCATACCAAACATTTATACTTCATAGTCGTCTCCTTTAAAATAGTTAGTACTGTTTGTATAGCAGAAAGTTTTTAGAGAAGGAATCGGATTTTTATTTTTCTGTTAAATCTGGGGATTATTCCATTTTTAAGCCCCAAATGTCATAGCGCTCCTTGTCATTCCCCCAATTGGGGCGAACTTTGACAAATAAAAACAGGTGAATGCGTTCTTCAAGCATTTTTTCGAGTTCCGTCCGTGCGGCTTGACCTATTTTTTTGATCATCGAACCGTTACGGCCGATAATGATGACTTTTTGATTATCTTTTTCAACATAAATGGTGATTTCCGCCCGGATAGAGCCGTCTTCTTTGTGTTCCCACAGCTCCGGTTCAACAGTCAAAGCATAGGGGATTTCTTGGCGTAAATAAAGAAATAATTTTTCTCTGACCAACTCGGCGGCAAGCAGCTTCAGCGGCATATCGGACATTTGTTCTTCCGGGTAATACCATGGGCTTTCGGGAAGGTGATCTGCTAAATATCGGTAAAAATCATCAGTGTTTTTACCGGTTAATGCCGAGATCATAAAGGTTTCTTTGAACGGATAAGCCTGATTTAGTTTGAGGCTTAATTCAAGAAGTTTTTCTTTATTTTTTAACTCATCTACTTTATTCAAAACGAGAACGGCAGGAATGTTCTTTTTTTTGAGGTGCGTGATAATGGCTTGTGTTTCGTCGTCAAATCCTCGTCGGGCATCAACAACCAAAACGGTTATGTCCGCATCTCCGCTTCCTTCCCAGGCAGAAGTGACCATAGCCTTATCCAGACGCCGTTTGGGTTTGAAAATACCGGGCGTGTCTAAAAATATGATTTGGGTATTATCGTAAATACCAATGCCTTTAATAGTCGTTCGTGTGGTTTGAACTTTCGGGGAAACAATAGAGACTTTGCTGCCGACAAAATTATTGGTTATGGTTGATTTTCCGGCATTCGGGGCACCAATGAGGGCAACATAACCGCAACGTGTCGGTTTAGGAGAAGGACTCATAGAGATTTCTCCAAAATGGTAATCATTTTTGTGGCGGCGTCTTGTTCGGCAAGTTTTTTATTATGACCACTTCCCGTTTGGGGGGAGAGATTTCCTATTTTAACCGACATGATAAAGGTCGGTTCATGCTCACTGCCGGAGCGGGAAACCTGCTCATAAATCGGGGTCGGAAGACCATGGGCATGAGCTAATTCCTGTAACAGGGTTTTAGAATCTTTGGGGGGCGTCATATCTTTGTGTAACAAAGATTTCCAATGTCGGTTGACAAATTTTAGAGCTTGCATACAGTCTGAATCTATAAAAACAGCGCCAATGACGGCTTCGCAGACATCGCACAGCACATTTTCATTGTCACGAATGTCTTCAGTGGCAACTTTGATGTATTTGTCAAGCTGTAGAGAACGAGCAACTTCGGCAACCGTTTCTTTGCAGACAAGATGCATGTGTCTTGGGGAGAGGCTGCCTTCCGGCTCTTGGGGAAATTCTTTGTAGAGCGCACCGGCGATTGCAACGCCCAGTACCCGGTCTCCTAAAAACTCTAATCTTTCATAATTACTGCCGACATGGGAGGTGACACTGCTGTGTGTGAGTGCCTGTTGCAGTAACTTAGGATTTTTAAAATGATATCCCAAAATATTTTCAAGTTCTTGCAGCATGTTTTTCTCTTATTTGATGCTGTTAAAAAGGCGTTTCCAACGAATTTTTCTGGGCCATAGCCACGGTTTATACCAAGCTTCATCGGGGTTTTGAGAAAAGAATAAAAAGCGTGCTTTACCGACCAGATTTTCTAAGGGGACAAAGCCGACATCGACACGACTATCGTTTGAGCGGTCGCGGTTGTCACCCATAACAAAGATGTATCCTTCCGGAACGGTCAGTTCATCAACATTATCTTCCTGTTCATAATCAGATATTTCGAGAATCTTATGTTTAATATTTCCCGGCAATGTTTCTATATATTGGTGGTAACGTTCGGCATTGCCGCGAGGATCACGAATCACAAAATCTTCAATCTCCTGGCGATTGACCAGTTCATTATTAATGTATAAGCGACCATTTTGTAACTTTATCTTATCTTTAGGCAAGCCGATAACGCGTTTGATATAATCTGTCCGATTATCCTGCGGGAATTTAAAAACGACAACGTCACCTCTTTTAGGAGTGTCTTGCCATATGCGTCCCTCGAAAAGAGGTAAACTGAAAGGCAGGGAGTGTTTCGAGTAGCCGTATGTGTATTTGGAGACAAACAAAAAGTCTCCGACGTACAAGGTCGGATACATAGAACCGGATGGTATTTTGAAAGGTTCAAATAAAAAAGTTCTAATTAAAACCGCTATAATAACGGCATATAAAATGGTTTTAAGGGTATCAGTAAAGCTTTCTTCTTCTTGCATGTTTTATCTTCTTATTCCTAAAATTAAAATCCTGTACGCTTTGATAAAAACGTTGTCAGCACTTTTATCAAAGAGAACGTTTTGTATACTAAACGCAAAATTTTCACAACGCAACAATAATTTTACAATCGTTCAATAATAACAAAGGCTTGGGCAATATCGGCGTCATCGCTTAGACTGAGGTGTACTTGAAAATCCTGTTGCTCCGTTTTTTCGAGTAAAGTTTCTAAAGTTCTGCCAATGCAGCTGAAAAAGGGTTTGCCTAAATTATCGTGTTTGATTGTGATGTCTCTGAGATACATGCCGTCACGAAACCCGGTTCCGAGAGCTTTACTTAGGGCTTCTTTGGCGGCAAAATGTTTTGCTAAAAAACGGCTGATTTGGTCCTCGTTGAAATCTTTTTGTGCAAGTTCCTGCTGCTCTGTCGGGGATAAAATATGCTGATTGATCCCCTGAAGAAAAACAGGCACAATCTTCTTCATTCGAGAAATTCTCACAACATCACACCCAATACCAACAATCATTTTTCAGCCCTTTATTTATTGTTTGTTTTTTTAATATAATCTTGAACACTCAAAACAGCAACTCAAAAAAAATTATTCTTCAGTAAAATTATATTCGGCACGGATGCCGCTGTTTTCCAAGATTTTTTTCAGTTGCATTTGGTTGAGTATTTCCGGTAAAACCAATCCTTCAGGAATATTGCGATTGTATAAAATGTAAAAAGGTAAGCCGCGGCGTCCGTATTCACTCATAAAGTCGAGGACATCGGCATCGTATTCTGTCCAGTCAATGTTGACAATCTTAACTTTGTACTGATTGTAAAGAAGTTGGCTGCTGTAGTTGTTGAAGACCATTAAATCGTTGTATCCGCAAGTGAGACACCAGTCTGCCCCGATTTTAATCAGAACGTTCCAGCCGTCATCAACATCTTTACCGATTTGGGTAAAATCAAGGCTGTTTGTTGTTTGCTTTTCAACAACAGTGCGGTGATGGGCAAAACCGATTTTACCGATGATCAGTGCTCCGGTAAAGCAGCATGCTAACAAGAAAATATAAAAGCAGTGCAGAAGAAGGCGGGATTTTTTGCGTGTCAACGGATTTTTAACTGTGAGAGAATCTGCCTCGGACAGGCTGTTATTATATATCTGCAACAAAAGATAAAATAAGTAGCCTGTCACTATGGTTCCGGCGATGGTTGTCCAGGAACTTTGGGCTTTTAGGATACTGAGCAACCAAATAATGGTCAGTACCAGCATCAGCTTCATGATTTTTTCGAGTTTGTGCATCCAGGGACCGGGAGCAGGAATGAAAGCAGACAGATTAGGAATGAGTAAAAGCAAGAGGTATGGAAGTGATAAGCCAAGGGCTACAGCCATGAGAATTGCTACCATGTCAAGAGGCGTGCCCGATAAGGCAAACCCGATGGTGGTTCCTAAGTATGGTCCGGTGCAAGGGGTTGCCATGATAACAATCAAGATTCCGGAGAAAAAGGCATCGATGACAGATGATTTTTGTTTACTGATCAGGCCGGAAGGGAAAATGTTGAGATGAATATAGCCATTGAGTTGTGCTAAAAAAAGCAAGATTAAAAACGTCATTGTTATAATAAATAAAGGATTTTGAAATTGCATTCCCCAACCGAGGTTGTGTCCGAGTATTTTGAGGACACACAGTATTGTTGCTAAGACGGCAAAGGATACCCAAATTCCTAAGGTACTGAGTAAAAAACTCATTTTTTGTGTGCGATGGTTCTTGGCGCCAAACTTGGTTAACGATAAG
Organism: uncultured Rhodospirillales bacterium; assembly: GCA_902778645.1. Lineage (GTDB taxonomy): Bacteria > Pseudomonadota > Alphaproteobacteria > RF32 > CAG-239 > Scatocola. Next base: position 50,927 of record CACYYO010000005.1, read on the forward strand.
ATTTTTAGCGATAAAACAGGGAAGACACAAGGCATAAAATTGAGAATAAAACCGCCCAGTACCGCCAATAATATGAGGCCAAGTGTTAACGTCCGGCTATGAATATTAAAGATTGATGATGATACAATCGGTTTTGAAAAGCGATAAGCGAGCAGATTGTCAGGGCGAATTGTTATTTCAATATCTTGGTCTATCAGGTGATGATCGGGTGAGAGAATATCAAAACGGATTGTGGCGCGTTTGCCGTCAATAGCCATGCGTGGAGATGAAAATAGCGTGTTCTGTTTGTTATGCACAAAAATTTCGGGCTTTTGCCAATCAGATTTATTATCAACAACAAGGCGTAATGTTTCTCCGGTTGGGGAATTGGGGTTCTCCTCAATAGAGACATCTTGGATATGAATGTCGTCTTCGCGGGTATCCGGTAAGTGGGTAAATGTTTGGGTGATGAAATTTTGCAAAGTTGTGCTGAAACCATTACCTGTTTCTATTTGCAGGCTTAAAGGCGTGTTGCTCGTTTGGCATTGTTTATCGGTGTTGCAAACTGTATAGGTTACTTGTGTGTTGAGCTGTGCCGGTTGATTGAGGTCAATGACATCACAAATAAACGGGTATGCAAAGTTATTATAATAAACAATCAAATCTCCGTCAGCAAAGGGCAGGCGGTGCGGTAAAGGACGAAACAAACGACAATTTTTCAGATTTTGAGATTTTGCAAAATCAATCGTTATTTCCGGATATTGGAGGTGAGCGTAGGCAAGGAGGTACCAGTCTTGTTGCAGGGCAAAATGGATAATCCCGCGAAGTTGCGGGCGGTTTTCCAGGCGTGATTGGTCAGAGGCTAAACGCACGCTGGCATGAGCTTGTTTTACCCAAGGGCTGATGCCTTCTCCATCAGTCTTAGGGTCGGGATAAACAGTCCCATAAAAAGGTAATTTTTTGAACTCTATTTTGTCGTAAACGCGTTTGAGACGAGCCAGGGAAGGATATTTTTTTTCAAAAGCAGCGGTGTCTTCAAGACGTTTTTGGTGAGCCTGATAGGTTTCTATTTCTTTAGGATCATGACTGTATGAAATGACTTTTTTGATGTCGGTTGTAATTCGTACATTGTTTTCTCCGGCATCTTCATAAGTATAGTCTGACGGATTTTCGTATTCGGAATCTTTGTAAGTTAAAACCGGTGTGTCAGGGACCAGGAACTTACTTTTAATCTCGGCAATTTTTTGTTTGCCCCAACGGAAGATTTTGACACCTTTACGAATCCAGTTTTCCCGGTTGTAGAGTTGTTGTGTCGTGGCGTTTGGAAAAAAACGGGCAATATCGGGTTTGAGATCGGTATCAATAAAATTATCGGGGTAATTTTTGTGAAAATATTGGCCGATTTCAAAAAAGGTATCAATGCTGTCGGTTAATTTGAGTTCTTGTGGGTCATCATCCGTTTCCGTAAAGGCAAATGTAATATTGTCAGCCGGTCCTTGCTGGGCCGAGGCGGGTAAAGTTGTTGCACTGAGAATAAGAGCCAGTAAAAATATTTTTATTTTCATGATGTTTAAAATTGTTTTTTCTGTTTACAGTTACTATATAATACATATAGTTTATAAATTGTCAAAAATATATTGATTGTGAAAGATTAACATATAAAGCCATGTCTATGAATAATAACTATTTAACCGGTAAATGTTTGGTGGCTATGCCCCATATGGCAGATGAGCGGTTTGCCAATACGTTAATTTTTATATGTTCGCATACAGAAAATGGTGCGATGGGGTTTGTGGTTAATAAAAAAATTCAGGAGTTTTCATTTGCTGATTTGGCAAGCCAATTGCCGGTCGCTCATATTAATCCTCAATTACCGATAGACTTGCATCAGGGTGGTCCTTTGGAAAAGGTCAGGGGATTTGTTTTGCACTCAACGGATTATGTAAAAGAGGATACGGTAGTTATTGATGAAAATATTGCAATATCTTCTTCTATTGATATTATTACGGATATTGCTTTCGGGGTCGGTCCGAAAGAGAATCTGATTGCTTTAGGCTATGCCAGCTGGGCACCGCATCAGCTCGAGCAAGAAATTATGCGCAATTCATGGTTAGTGGTTAATCCGACACCGGAATTGGTTTTTCGGACTAAGGATGAAGAAAAATGGCAAAAAGCGTT
>CACYYO010000006.1 GCA_902778645.1 uncultured Rhodospirillales bacterium
TGATATCAATAAACGACTCACACTGTCCGGTGCCGGACATACTTCTGTGGCTAAAAGGTTCCGTCGGCGTTTTCAAAGACAAGATCCGGAAAGTTATAAAGCTTTCCGTCATCAAAGTAATATAGAGCCTCTTCTTCCTCATCGTACTCCAACTATTCAACGCACCATTGATCCTAATATTCTTTCTATGGGACGAGGAAACGGCGGTCTCGGTTCATAGATTTTTTCCTTTCTAAAATTTCTATTGTTTTTCTTTTGTTCTTTTATTATATTGCCTGTCAATATGGAGGCAGAAATGGCAAGAGACTCGTTTATTGAAATCAGAGGCGCACGCGAGCACAACTTAAAAAATGTGGATATCAATATTCCTAAGGACAAATTGACAGTTATTACAGGATTATCCGGCTCGGGAAAATCATCTTTGGCTTTTGATACTATTTATGCCGAAGGACAAAGGCGCTATGTGGAGAGTTTGTCTGCCTATGCCCGCCAATTTTTGGATTTAATGAAAAAGCCTGAAGTTGATTCGATTGAAGGACTGTCTCCGGCCATTTCGATTGAGCAAAAAACAACCTCACATAACCCGCGGTCAACCGTCGGGACCGTGACGGAAATCTACGATTATATGCGTTTGTTATGGGCGCGCGTCGGAACACCTTACTCTCCGGCGACGGGCTTGCCGATTGAAGCGCAGACCGTCTCACAAATGGTCGATAAAATTTTGGAATTTCCGCTTGGCACAAAATTGTTACTGCTTTCTCCAATTGCCAGAGGTAAAAAAGGCGAATTCAAAAAAGAATTTGAAACGTTGCAGAGACAAGGTTTCCAGCGGCTTAAAATCGACGGCGAAAATTATACTTTTGATGATTTACCGACCTTATCTAAAACACTTAAGCATGATATTGAGGTTGTAATTGACCGTCTTGTGGTCAAAGACGGTATTATGGAGCGCTTGGCGCAATCCCTTGAGACCGCCCTTAAACTCAGTGACGGAATTGTTTATGTTGAAGAAGTCGAGAGCGGTAAACGCACAACCTTTTCTTCTAAATTTGCCTGTCCGGTATCCGGTTTTACGATTGAGGAGATTGAGCCGCGCCTCTTTTCCTTTAACAATCCGTTCGGAGCTTGTCCACATTGTGACGGGTTGGGCGCTAAACTTTATATGGACCCTGATTTGGTTGTACCGAATCCGCATTTATCTTTGAGCCAAGGGGCAATAGCGCCATGGGAGGGATTTCACTCTTCGTTTCATAGCCAAGCCTTAACTTCTCTTTGCGACTTTTTGGGAATCTCGAACAAAACACCGTGGGAAGAATTGCCCGAAAAAGCACGTAATGTGATTCTCTATGGTTCAGGCAATGTCTGCGTACCGATGTATTATTCAAGTTTTATGACGGATAAGCCTTTTGAGGGGGTTATTCCGAATATGGAACGTCGGTTTTTAGAGACGGATTCCGCTTGGGTGAGAGAAGATTTTGCCCGTTATCAATCCGCAGCCCCTTGTGAATTTTGTCACGGCAAACGTCTTAAACCGGAGGCATTGGCTGTTAAAATTAATGGTTTGGATATTATTGATGCCTCTGAAATGTCAATCGTTAAGGCGCGTGAATGGTTCGCGAAAGTTGAAGAAACTTTAACACCGCAAAAACAAGCTATAGCCCATAAAATACTTAAAGAGATTATTGACCGCCTGACATTCTTAAATAATGTCGGGTTGGATTATTTAACCTTATCGCGGCAATCCGGCACTTTGTCAGGCGGGGAATCGCAACGTATTCGTCTCGCTTCACAAATCGGCTCAGGATTGACCGGAGTTTTGTATGTGCTCGATGAGCCGTCTATCGGTTTACATCAGCGTGATAATGATCGGCTTCTTGCCACTCTTAATCATTTGCGGGATATCGGCAACACCGTGATTGTCGTCGAACATGATGAAGATGCTATTCGTGCGGCAGATTATGTGGTTGATATGGGGCCGGCAGCCGGTGAAAACGGCGGTAAAGTAACCGCTAAAGGAACGGTTGCAGAAGTTTTGAAAAACAAAAACAGTTTAACCGCACAGTACTTGAACGGGGAAAAATTTATTGCCGTCCCGGCACGTCGTCGTAAAGGCAACGGTAAATTTATTGAAATCAAAGGGGCAAAAACCAATAATCTTAAAAATGTCAACGCTAAAATTCCGCTCGGGACATTGACTTGTGTGACAGGGGTTTCCGGCGGCGGCAAGTCTTCACTCATTTTGGAGACCTTGTTTAAGGCGATTGATAAAGAGTTGAACGGCTCTCGTAAACCGACCGGAAAATACGATAAACTTGTCGGTTTGGAGAATATTGATAAAGTGATTGATATTGACCAATCCCCAATCGGGCGGACACCGCGCTCTAACCCGGCAACTTATACCGGTGTCTTCTCGAATATTCGGGATTGTTTTGCCAACTTGCCGGAAGCCAAAGCGCGCGGATACAGTGCAGGACGATTTTCGTTTAACGTTGCCGGCGGACGGTGCGAGGCTTGTAAAGGCGACGGTGTGACCAAAATTGAAATGAACTTTTTGCCGGACGTTTATGTAGCTTGTGATGTTTGCCACGGCAAGCGGTTTAATCGCGAGACGCTGGAAGTTAAATATAAGAACAAATCCATTGCCGATGTCTTGGATATGACAGTTGATGAGGCGCATCAATTTTTTGCTGCCATTCCCTCGATTAAAAATAAGTTGGAACTTTTGCAAAAAGTCGGTTTAGGCTACATTCATCTCGGGCAACAAGCGACAACTCTCTCCGGCGGTGAAGCACAACGCATTAAACTCTCCAAAGAACTTTCGAAACGGGCGACAGGTAAAACACTTTATATTTTAGATGAGCCGACGACGGGGTTGCATTTTGAAGATATCAATAAACTTTTGGGCGTCTTGCAAGCTTTGGTTGACAGCGGTAACACGGTGATTGTGATTGAACATAACCTCGATGTGATAAAAGTGGCGGATTATATTATTGATATGGGTCCCGAGGGCGGCGACGGCGGCGGTCAGATTATCGCGCAAGGCACGCCGGAGCAAGTCGCCAAATCGCCTGTCAGCTATACAGGTAAGTATTTGAAAAATAAACTATAATTCGAAATCCCGCATTTGCGGGATTTTTTTGTGTCGATTTTTGTTGATTTAGACGAAAAAAAGTGGTATATTGGTTAATGTTAAAATATATTGAATTAATTATTAACCTACTCAAGTGATGTCATTGTTTTTTTGAAGACATAACGAAAAGTGTATTTTGATGGACATATCTTCGGATATTAGAAAAATTTTTGATTAAGTTCTTTGACGCAAAAGACGCCCGCTGCGAAATTCTGAATTGTGAAGTTCATGAATGTGTGTATTTTTATACTAGCAGTTTGTAACTACTTGTTACAGGGACCCGTTAAAATCAGATTTATTTTCGTTTCAATTTATTTTTTTCTGTTGTTTGAAAGAAAACTTTGAAGCAACATTGCTTGAGTAAAAAACAAAATAAAGCGTATGGAAGCAAAGACCATTATGCGTGGGATTGGTATCGGTGCAGCTATTGTTTTGGTTATTGTGCTCTTTAGCTGCTTTTATGTAGTCGATGCCGGCTTCTGTGGTGTGAAGAGCACCTTCGGGACGGTCGAGCAGACCACCTACCAGAGCGGCTTAGGTTTCAAGCTCCCGTGGACTAAGGTGATTCAATTTGACGTCCGTACGAAGAAGCTCTCTGCGACGACGACCAGCTATACGTCAGATATGCAGACGGCACAGATAGCCTACAACCTGACCTACAACTTGAAGAATGACAATATTCATGTCCTCTATACAACGGTCGGCACAGACTATGAGGCAAAGAAGATTGTTCCTATTCTCAACGATGTCCTTAAAAACGACATCGGCAAGTGGCAGGCTCAGGAACTGGTCGCCAACCGCGATAGCGCTCGCGTTCAAATCAATGCTCTGCTTCAGTCGCGGATGGATAGTCGTTTTTTTGAAAACATTACCTTCCAGCTTGACAGCATTGATTACAGCGATAACTTTGAAAACGCCATCGAGCGCAAGGTCATCGCTGAACAAGACGCGCAGACAGCTAAGAACAATACGGTGCGAATCCAGGAAGAGGCTCAGCAGAAAGTGATTTCTGCAAAGGCCGAGGCTGAGGCCATGCAGATTAAGGCTGAGGCTTTGGCTAAAAACCCCTCTCTCACCCAGTATGAGGCTACCCTGAAATGGGACGGCAAACTGCCTCAGTATATGCTGGGTGGCGGAAGCGTACCGATGATTCAGCTGCCTACCGGTAAGTAGGTATTCCATAGCTTAAGAACCTTGCTCTAAAATGAGCAAGGTTCTTTTGGTTTTAAATCAAAAAAATCCGTTCGGCTCTGGAATTGTGAGCGGAACGGATTTTTATTGCACCTCTAGAGGAGGAGGCGTCCTTCCAAGGACTTATCGTACAGCGTTACGCCGTAGATGTCTTGGAGAAAGTTTTTCGGCAGAATGACGCGCTTTTCAGCGTCATCTTCAGCCTCAAAAACGATCACCTCTCCCGAGGGGATTTCTTTGGCCTTGTGGAGCTTGCGGGAAATAAGTCCCGGCAACTCCACTGTCGTGAAGAATCGACGCGCAGCGACATCAACATACAATCTCGTACCTATTACGGCCAGAGCCAGCTTATATGTTGTCTCTTCGTTGGTCTTTTCTTCGACAATCGCCCACTCTACCTCCTTGCCTTGCAAGCGGTAGAGATTTTTTAAAAAATTCTTCATAAATATATTTTTGGGAATTTGAAAATAGCACGATTCCATATTTTTGTCAATAATTTTGTTTATTGACAAATTTTTTACTCACTTGTATACTAGTATCATATATTTTGTTATGTTTTTAAGAGAAATTATCATGGTGAAAGACGTTGCGCAACAACAAAATAATCCTTTTTCTTTGCCACTTGCCCCTAGTGCGCAAACGCTTGCGACGCGCGTCTATTGTACTCATCAGGTGATTGCTCTTTATGATATTTGCAATAATTTTGACACTCTTTCTCTTAACTCTGAAACTTTTCAAAAATGCAAAGCCGATTTTTTGAAGTATAAGGCCAAAGTTGATGCTGCCATGAATGATGAAACGATTGATGAAGCCTCACTTGACATAGCCATTAAGGCAGATACTCTGTTTCGCAGTTGGAAGTTATTTGATGACACAGGTCAACTGAACGACAATATCCTTTTAGAAAAAATGCAAAAAATGTATGCCGAGCGACGTGATAAAGAAATATCTGCACTTACACAAGAGATGGAGGCTGACCCGCTATTAAAAAAAGAATTCGAGCTAACTCTCAGCCGTTACGGTATTAAGGATTTGGATAAATTCAAAGCCAACTCTAAAAGGGGTGAGCCAAACAAGTTGCGTGAAAAACTGGCTGATGACTTCGCTTTGCTCCAACAAACAGACCCGAATAATCTACTCGTTAAAAGTTTAAAGACTTCTGTTCTTCAGCAAACAGATAAATTACCTTATGTTGTCTACTGGCTCAAAGAAGACCCCAAAACCAATCATGAGCTGAGAGATATATTTGACCCTAGAAATATAGATGAGGCAAATTCACGCCAAAAATTCCTGATGTTTATGGGAAAACTTTTGACTATCGGACAGGATTTGACGAATAACAATAAAATTGCCCCGAAAGATATTTCTGCCAAGCATAGCCATTATAAGTCCTATTATGACGATATTCGCATGGCATGCGGCAACCCTGATTTGAGTAATGCAGATATTTCACAAGTTGCGGCTCTGGCTTATGCAAATGCTGTTGAGGGGTGTTGGAAACATAAACAGAAATGTAATCCAGACCCTTTGGCAAAGAAAGAGATGTATGTTCACAATGTAAATCGTTGGGTTGCCGATATGGTTAAAGGACGCAACAACATTGCCTCTTTAGCCTTTTTGACCGGTAAAGAAGCCGAGCAATACAAAACATCAGCCGATGAAATGTGGAAAGACAGTGTGGCCGCCAAGCATATTACCGTCGATCATAACACAGATTTGAAGTATCACCCTTTATTCAAAAGTATGGAAGATAAGAAATCACTGCATGATATTTGGAATCTGACTCTTATTATCGGTGGGGATATTCATAATGCCAAAACTGACGCCACTGAAAACACCGGCGGTCAAATCAATAAATGCCTCATTAATGGGGCGTCATATTATAAGGCAAAAATTTCTAAAAAGCCGAACAACTGTCTTCTCATATCACCGGCCGGCAGTGTTTCTCTGGAAAGAAAAGAACCAGAGCAAATGCAAAAAATCCGTTCCGGAACATCCATTCTGCGTGAGCAATCTTCTTTAGAGACGGATTTTTTCATGTCCTTATTTGAGCATGCTATAAGTTAGATAACAAAAAAGCTCTCAATTTTAGAACTGAGAGCTTTTTACCCCTCCTAACCTCCCCTCAATCAGGGGAGGAATAAAAGGTAACTGTTACAATTCACCGGCGGCGTAGCGTTTGGCCATCACAGACATCGGAATTGCTTTAATTTGATCAGCATGTCCGGCAGCGCCAAAGGCAATATAACGCGCCTCACAAACTTTTTCCATTTCCTCAATTGCCGGTTTGAGATATTTGCGCGGGTCAAACTCTTTCGGGTTCTCGGCAAAAATCTTACGGATAGCACCGGTAATTGCCATACGGCAGTCGGTATCAACGTTGACTTTACGAACACCGGACTTAATACCGCGGACAATTTCTTCAACCGGAACACCGAAGGTTTGCGGAATAGCCCCACCGTAAGCATTGATTAAATCTTGCAATTCTTGCGGAACAGAAGAAGAACCGTGCATAACCATGTGTGTATTCGGCAATTTCTTATGAATCTTTTCAATCACGTCAATGGCTAAAATTTCACCGTCCGGTTTACGGGTGAATTTATAAGCGCCGTGAGATGTTCCGACAGCAACAGCTAAAGCATCAAGGTGTGTTTCAGCTACAAAACGAGCGGCTTCATCAGGGTCTGTTACCAAACGTTTTTTATCAATTACGCCTTCTGCGCCGTGGCCGTCTTCCTTATCACCTTTACCGGTTTCTAACGATCCGATAACACCAAGTTCACCTTCAACAGAAGCACCGACAGCGTGTGCACGGGCAACAACTTCTTTGGTGACATTGACATTGTATTCAAAAGTAGAAGGTGTTTTACCGTCAGCAGCTAAAGAACCATCCATCATCACGGAAGAATAACCGTTCACAATCGCAGATTGGCAAATGTCAACAGACGCGCCGTGATCTTGGTGAATACAAATCGGTAGTTCCGGATACATTTCAATTCCGGCCTGAACCATATGACGAATCATCGGGTCACCGGCAAATTTGCGTGCACCGGTTGAGGTTTGCAAAATAACAGGGGCATTGACTTTTTTGGCCGCATTCAAAACGGCAATCACCTGCTCCATATCGTTAATATTAAAAGCCGGAACACCGTAGTTGTTTTCGGCAGCATGGTCAAGAATCTGACGCATTGTCACTAAAGGCATATTTTTCTCCTTAAATTTATTTGTTTATCTGCGATAGAATATAATCTAGGGGAGATTTTTTGCAAGAAGTTTATTTGTTTTGCACCTAAAAGAGACTATTGTTTTTTGAATGTTTTTTTGACAAGACTATCAAAATATGATACTATAAATGAAAATTTGGGTAGGAGGCGATATAGTGGATTACGAAGAGTTTGAATATATATACTGTGACTCTGGGCTTGATATACAAAAAAGCTCAGATAAGAAGCATCTTGTTTTTAAATATCATAGTGATAATCAACGCCAATGCGAAATTGTCGAAAAATATAAGGATATGTCTCCGGAAGAATTTGATAAGCATTGGTTTCCCTGTTTAGCGAAATACAAACACAAACAGCGACAAAGGGATCCGATTATTGCAGAATTCAAGACACTTAAACCAACAGATTTTAGTAATATGCCAAATACCCAAAAATTTAAGTACCTGGATGCTCTAACAATCGATAATCGTCATCCCAAAGAAAAGGAACAGGATTTTTCGGGGGCTGAGACAAACATTAAGGCTTGCTTATTCTCAATCAGGGCCGGCAAAACTTTTTGGGCTGAAGAAAAAGCTAAAGCTAATCTTTTTATCAGCGCCTTAATCGGTACCGGACGTGCCAATGATGTAAAAAATGCCAGTGAGCGAACTTCTGAGCAAAAAAAAGAGGATATTCATAAATTTATCGATTTATTTTGCAAAGTTTACGATACACCGAGACCTGAGGTTATTTTTAAGGATCCTCAATCACCATATGCCCCATATTGTTCTGCGTCTCCAGATGGTAAAAGTATCCGATTGGCAGAAAGTTTTCTGAATAACAAAATGCAGTGGCATGATTACGGAGCCGTTTTTCATGAAATGATTCATATCTATCAGAATACATTATTTGATAAAGATCCTGAAAAATATAAAATGTTCTCCCCATGGTATACCAGATTAAAATCCGGAACATGGATAGCGACTCAAGGTAATGATGATGAAAAATATAAAAAAGCCTATGAAATTTATGAATTGCTTCCTAGTGAGGCTCACGCATATGGGATACAAACGTCTTTTGATGAGTTATTTGAAGAACGCATATTAGGCAAAAGAGGTTATACTCTTGGAAAAATGGATTACAGAAATGTTTATTTTGGTTGGACGAGAGATTAGATATACAATCTTTGGTTGATTTAAACGTATATCACAACCTTATACTTTTCTAATATTTCTTTTTTTCAAAAATCGCTCAATTTTTATCATTTTTTGTAATTTTTTGCTCATTTTTGAGTTATTTTTGCATATTTTTGTTGTTTTTTGATAAAAATTGGCTAATAATCGGTTCAGATTTTTTAACAGAATGAAAGTAAAATAATGACTACCCAATTAGATACAAAAGTCATCAGCAAACTTGCTGAAATTTTAGATAAGACCAACTTAACCAATTTAGAATATGAAGATGAAGGCTGCCGTATCAGTTTGACACGGAATCCGGGGGGAGCTTCCGTTGCTCAAACTTATGTTCCCGCACAGGTTGCGCCTGTTGTTGCACCAGCCGCTACTCCGATTGAGGCTCCGGCTTCTGTAACATCGGAATCTGCCGGTGAAGATTACAGCAACAATGCTAATGCCGTTAAGTCTCCGATGGTTGGGGTGGTTTATCTCTCAAGTGAACCATCAGCAGCAAATTATGTAAAAGTCGGGGATAGTGTGACTGAAGGTGACACCGTTTGCTTAATTGAGGCAATGAAAACATTTAATCCAGTTAAAGCTCACAAATCAGGTAAGGTTACAAAGGTTTTGGTTGCCAGCGGTGACCCTGTTGAATATGGTGAACCTTTGATTGTGATTGAGTAACATTAGGAATTGCTTCGCAATAAGTTATGGATTTCGGATATGCTACTTCCCGTTGGGAGCAGCTTCCGGAATGACAAAAGAGAGCGAAGAGGAAGGATGTGTTTATGTTTGAAAAAGTTTTAATTGCTAACCGTGGTGAAGTTGCCTTAAGAATCCATCGCGCTTGTCGTGAGATGGGTATTCGCACGGTAGCTGTTCACTCAGAAGCAGATGCCAATGCCATGCATGTTCGCTTGGCAGATGAGGCGGTTTGTATCGGTCCGGCTCGTTCTTCTGAATCATATTTGAACAAGTCTGCGATTATTTCAGCCGCTTTAATTACCGGTGCAGATGCAATCCACCCCGGGTTCGGCTTTTTGTCTGAAAATGCAGATTTTGCGGAAATGGTTGAAGCTCACGGTATTACGTTTATCGGGCCGAGCGTTGAGCAAATGCGCCTCATGGGTGATAAAATTACGGCACGCAAGGCAGCTCAGGAGGCCGGTCTTCCGATTACCCCCGGTTCTCCGGCTTTGGAGAGTGTTGAACATGCCATCGAGTGGGCAAATAAAATCGGTTATCCGGTTATCATCAAGGCCAAAGACGGTGGCGGCGGCAAGGGGATGAAAATCGCCTTCAGCGACGAGGAAATGAGCGATGCCTTCACAATGGCAAAAGCTGAGGCTAAGGCAGCTTTTCCGTCTGATGTCGTTTATATGGAAAAATATCTCCAGCATCCGCGCCATATTGAAATGCAGATTTTGGCTGATAAATACGGTCACGTTGTGCATTTGGGTGAACGTGATTGTTCTATCCAGCGCAATAACCAAAAGGTGATTGAAGAATCGCCCTCTCCTGCTCTTAATAATCAACAACGCCGGGAAATCGGCGAGATTGTCCGTCAAGCCATTGAGAAAATCGGCTACACTAATGCCGGCACGTTGGAATTTTTATACGAGGACGGACATTTTTATTTTATGGAAATGAATACACGTTTGCAGGTTGAGCATCCGGTTACCGAAGCCGTTACGGGAATCGATATCGTTCGCGAACAAATCCGAATCGCCAGTGGAGCGACCCTCGGTTACGGGCAAGAGGATATTCAGTTCCACGGACACGCTATTGAGTGTCGTATCAATGCAGAAGACCCCAACACCTTTGTTCCGTGTCCGGGTAAAATCAATGAATGGCACGCTCCGGGCGGACTTGGGGTTCGCGTTGATTCGGAAATTTACTCCGGTTATCAGATTCCACCGTTTTATGACAGCATGATTGCAAAGCTTATTGTTCATGGCAAAACACGTAATGCGGCCTTAATGCGTTTGCGCCGTGCTCTGGAAGAATTTGTTATTGACGGTGTCAAAACGACTATTCCTTTGCAACAAGCTATCATCTCTCAGGCTGAATTTATTGATGGTCAGTATGATATCCACTGGTTGGAGACATTTATGAAATCCCGAGAAAATACGGCAGAATAAATACTTAAGCGGCATTTTTGATGCCGCTTTTTTTGTGTTACAGTCAAGCAATATTTTGTGATTTTGCTTTTTATGTCGTCTTCGATAAAGTATTCTTAAGATTTTTTAATAAAGGATACTTAAGTGATTTATTGCGATATGGACGGCGTGCTGGTTGATTTTGATGACAGTTTCAAGGAAAAATACGGAGAATACCCCTACAATATTCCTAGAGAGCAACTGTGGGAAATTGTTATTACAACACCGAATTATTGGCTCAATCTCCCTCCCAAAAAAGATGCTCAGCAATTGATTGATTTTTTGGAACGTCAAGGTTTTGAAATTTTAACAGGATTGCCTCATTACGGTTTTGATAAAGCTAATGTCGAAAAACGTGCTTGGATAAAAAAGTATATCGGCGAGCATATCAATGTCATTTGCTGCTTGAGTAAAGACAAGCAAAATTATCTCAAACCAAAAGATATCCTCATTGATGACAGAGAACCGAATATTCAGCGTTGGGAGGCGGAAGGCGGCATCGGGATTTTGCACACTTCTGCAGAAGATACGATTCAGCAACTCAAGAAGTATGGATACAAGTAATGGAAAAATTTCTTATCAAAAAAATTGATGCGCTGTCTTTCTACACAGAGACGAAATCTTTTAGCGATCATGAAGAATATTCCCCTGAGGAAGTTCAGGAAATTATTGATCTGGAGCAAACGCAAACCAGGAAAAATTACCTGGCACGTATTAAAGCTTTTCAACGTGATAATTTGGCTCAATCGCATGCCGGCGAAAAGAAATTTGTCGTTTTTTGGGGGTATCCCGGTGCGGGGAAATCTTTTATGGTCGATAAACTTATTCAGCGGCACCAAAAAGATAATCCTGATATTTTATTTAATATTATTGATAAAGACCAACATCGTGATATTTTCGCAAATCTATTTATGCATCTTAAGGGGCATGTCGATGAATGTGAGAAATTCGGGCGACCAGCCATGGATTATGTTCGGCAAATTCTGAAATTGACGATAGAAAGCGGCAATAAATCCGTTATTTCAATCGGCGCTATGGGCGCAGGATCGGAATTTTGCGACAATGCCGGCATGGCTATCGAACATGGATATAAGGCACAGGCTGTTTATATGTGTGTTAATCCGGATATTGCCTATTTGAGTAATGTTTATCGCAGCTGTACGCTTTATGATAAAATGATTCACCAAGGAAAAGAATTGTACCCCAGATTAGTTTCTCGTCCTTATTTTGAGAGCGTGCAAAAAAAGCTCGATGGAATGATTATGCAAATCGATGCTTTTCAGAAACAGAATCCTGATGATATCAATCTTTTGGTGTTAAATCGCGCTAATCAGGTTATTTATGACTCTCAAACCAATGAGGGGCAAAATGTGTTGGGCAAGATTCATTTTGAAGAGAATCGCCCCTTCACAATGCCTGAATTCGTTTTACTCAACAAGCAGATTTCACTCATTGATACGAATATCCGCCATCGTTGTGAGAATAATATTTATTATCCTTCACAAAAAGAAATCGATGCTCTGCAAACAGCTCTTGCAAATATCAAAAAGCAAATTATTCTATCTCGCCAGGCTCATAATTTGGCGTTTGTTTTGACTGATAAAAAACTGGAAAAAGTAGGATAGGCCTATTTCCTTTTTTTACTAACGTGCTTAAACTCTTCTGTTTTGCGGTATTCCGTCTTGACTTTTTTAACTTTGTCATAGCGTTTTTGCGGACGTGAAAGGGTCTCCTTTAAGACATCTTTTGCTTTTGTATTTGACTTTTGGTGGCGCTGACCAAAAGGCGTACGTCGCGATTTAGGTTTAGATTTTGCTTTTTCTTCTTTTTTCAGCGGGGAAGGCTTTTTCTCAACAACTTCTACTTTGGCCATTTCCTGTTTTTGCTTCAGCAAGGCTTTGTTAACGGAGAAACCAAAATTACCGAGGTGCCGACCGAGTGTATAATAACGTCCGTGGGAAAAGGCTATCAGTCCTGCTTTTTCCAAATCAAGAGCCCCTTGCTCATCAATGTATTGTTCGTCGACATTGACGGCAACAATCTCTGCCAAAAACATGTCATGCGTTCCGTATGGGGTTACGGATTTAACCTTACATTCAATAGAGAGCGGAGATTCTTCTATCTGAGGAGCCTTGACTTGTGTGCACGGTTGAGGGGTTAGTTCTGTTTCTTTGAACTTATCAACCGTTTTACCGGATTTAACGCCGCAGTAATCTACAGCACTGACCATCTTCCATGTCGGGAGATTGATAACGAACTCACCCGTTTTTTTGATAATATCATATGAGTAACGTGACGGTCGTATAGAAATATATGTCAAGGCAGGCTCTGTACAAATAATTCCGGTCCAGGCAACGGTCAGTATATTCGGTTTTTCCAGTGTTCCGCACGTAACCAGTGCCGGCGGCAACGGAGACAGCATTGTTCCGGGTTTCCATGTTATTTTTGTCATCTGTTTTCTCCTTTTACTCACTTTTGCCTGAAACTAGCATATAAACCTAAACAAGCTGTTAATATTGTTCAAACTTAAATATATCACCTTGCTTTTTATTGCAAAATATGGCAAACAGGTATTAGGGGGAATTCAGATGCAGAAATTTATCAATGTTGCCGGCTTGTTATGCGTTTTGATTGTTTTGGTCATTGCCTGTACTGTTAATGAAGGAATGTACGGGGAATGGAGAAACGTCAGCGAAACACCTTTTTACAGTAGCGTTATTAATATCGTTAAGTTAAGAACCAAAGAAGGTGCTAATTTCCCTTATTACACACTCATTTATGATGATGATTATCAAGCCTCGGCTTGTCAGAAAAGTACTCCCGATAAAACAATTTGTTTATCTCTGCTTCTCAAGACGACTAAAATCCATCCCAGTGATGAAATCAGCTCTGTTGTTGCCTCTCCGCTTCCTAAACGGAATTATGAGTTAAAAACACATTTGGACTACCGTTTGGGATATACCTTATTGCATTGGGATATGACTTTTCCTCAATATAATGATACGCAGATTTCTTTAGCTTTTCGTCGTAACTGGTTTTAACGAATAAAATTTGTATTGTGCTTAGCAACATCACTTGGCTCTGTCAGGCCGTTTTGCCTTGCAAAGTTCATACTCTTTAGCATCCACGCCATATTTCTGCCTAAGATTTTGAGCGTTTGCACACCTTCAGCGTCTTTACGGGCTTCTTCCGGGGTTCGTCCATGTACCCCGTTCCAGTAATGAGAGGAGACAACGGGCATTTTGTTCATGGTAAAATATTTGTTAAGCACATCAAGTGCTGCGGTTGTTCCGGCGCGCCGTGCCGAAACAACAGCCGCCCCCGGTTTGTATTGTAAATGCTTGGAGCCGGCATAAAACACCCTATCCAGTACAGATAAGACTCTCCCGCCGGGATGTGCATAATACACAGGAGCTCCAAAAATAAAACCATCTGCCAACTTTGATTTTTCAATCAATTCATTAACAACGTCGTTTTCAAAAATACACTTTCCGAGTTTTATACATGCCTGACACTGCAAACAGTCTTGCAGGGGCTTATCGCCAACCCAAACAATTTCAGGGATTATGTCTTCTGTACGCAGAACATCGGAAACTGCCTGCAGGGCTGTATATGTACAACCGAATTGATGCGGACTGCCATTTATCATTAATACTTTCATTTTATGCTCCTCTGCTTTGATGTATATTATTAAAAAATAAATTCAAGGGGCGGTTTTTAACGAATATTAAAGTTCCAACTTGTAAAATAAGGCGTATTGTGATATAATAGACAAAAACATGTGGGATTATTGTGATGAATTTGCGTGACGGAAATAATCATAAAAGCAGAGGTTTTACCCCCAAAAACCCGCAGAAAATTCCTGCCACAAATTTTCACAGAACTTCCTTTTCTTCACAAAACGGCACTCCTGAAAAATTAAGAGATGATGAGACTATTTGCCGTGAGATTGAGGTGGCCATTGAAGCGGTAGAAATTTTGACTGCCTTACCTTCCGCTAAAGATAATCTGGAAACCTTATTACAAGAAAAAGATTCATATCGGAAAAAACTTTCATTTAAGAATCCTTTGAGCAACGTTTCTCTTAATGAGTCCCCAAAAGGAAAAAATCTTCTTGAGGGGATCACCTCTGACTTTAGAGATCGTTTGCTTGCGCTCAACTCTGCTGATGCGGCACGAGACCTTCTCTCCGCCGAACTTGATAAGGTTGGGCTGACATTAGATAAAATTGATTATAATCCCCCAATCAGCCACGATACCAGGCACATTATTCGCATGGAGTTTGACGGGTCCGTACGTGCTCCTGATGAGAACAACCTTTCTGAGGCGTACCTTGAATTGAAGAATAATCCACCTACCCAATCCCCGAATCCCAAAGAATATAACTTAGAGGAAAGCGATACTTGGAAAACATTTGCAAAATTTCCTAATTTTAGGAATCAGGAAAGTGAATTTCGTGCAGCACTTGCTTGGGGACGGATTCCGCCGGATAAGCTTCAAACTCTTAATGCCTTTGATTTTGAGGATTTGCTATTTCAACATAAACAAGAAATCAATGGGACTCAGCGTTCTTCATACCGCTTGTTTGAGGGTGCAAGGGAATCCGCCGTTAAGATTCATACGCACAACCATAGACAAGAATTGTATGATTACTTTATGGAAATGGGCGCTCAGGAAAATGATATTAATTATGTCCTGCAACAAATGGAATTAAAGGGTAAAATTCCCCCCTTAGCCCTTGCAAACGGCGATTATCTGACGGCCAATGTACATCATGACACTGCTATTCTTGATGCACATACTTTGACAGATATTACCTTGGTTAATTCTCCGGACAATTTTCGGATTATTTTCAAAAAAAACGGCAAAGATGATGAAAATACCGTTTTTGCGACTCAAGAAAAAAATCTTGCTGATGTTTTTCAACAGCACAAAATTCCTATTGATAATGATGTTGATTTGAACCTTTTGTATGAGAATCCTGAGCAGAAGGCAGCCTTTATCAAAAAATTAGCCAAAGACAAAATGGAGGCTTTGTATTCTGCCTTTAAGCAGATGGGGATTGAAAAACCTGAAACACCGATTTTAGAAATGTTTCAGACCGGAAAATTCCCGCAACTGGACTTGCCGCGAAATCGATTTATTGGCTTAGACTTGAAACAGACAAAACAAGGTCTGCACCTTGTTTTCAGTTCAAAAGAAAAACCGTCTTCTTATACGGATATTCATGCCAGTATTTTCCATGGACTGAGAACAAGCCCTGTCTATATGGAAGTTTCTGCCGATGGTCAACAAGCCGGACATCAGGTTATTGCCACAGAAGGGGAAGAGCATCCTTCTTCAGAAAAAGGGCAAGCTTATGCTCTCGAATCCGAACAACAAACCAAGCAGAGTCTTTTACAAAAAGTTATGTTCCGAATTCACAGCAAAAAGAGAGGGGAAGACAACCCTCAAAACCGCTTTGTTGCTTTTATTTTGGGCGGATTAAGTAAATCAAGAGTTATTTCCTCAAATGAAAAAGACACTCAAGCAGCCGAAAAACGACAACAGATGATTGAGAGTGGTAACAAATATTATGATTCAGCAAAAGGGTATAAATATGAGCGATGATTTTGTTTCTTTTTTACGGAACAACCGTGATATTTTGTGCGGTGATGCCCTTGCCAGCGCGGTTATGCGTCTTTACCGCCTGAATTACAATAATGCTCATTTAGCCCCTTTACCTGAGGATTATTGGCAAACCATCGCCCAAGTAAATGGTATTTGCTACGATGGAGCCGAGGTTTACGGGGTGAATTCCCCTCTCAAAGTATTTAAGGATTTAATCACGCAAAATCAAAATCTTCATACCTCACATGTGGTTGTTTTAGGTGAAAATGAGACAGACTGGCTCGTTTTTGACACTGGAGAGCAAAAATACCAGCTGGTTGATAAAGACGAAGAAAGCGTTTTATATAGTACCGAGACATTTGAAAATGCGATAAATTATATCCTACGTTTATAAAAAACTCTTGACCTTGATTATTTTGTATAATAAAAATGACTTGCTGTCGGGGGTATAGCTCAGCTGGGAGAGCGCTTGCATGGCATGCAAGAGGTCAGGGGTTCGATCCCCCTTACCTCCACCAATTTCGAAAAGGATGCTAAATGCATCCTTTTTTGTTTTAAATCTTAGCCTTTCATAGGCTAGAATGAGCGGTACTTTTGAAACTGAGCGGCAACTTGAAAGTCGTAACATCATTTTTGAGATTAATTCATAAAAGAGCTGTTTTCGCTCAAATGTATATTTTTGGATCATAACAAGAGAAAAATAAATTAATATTACGACCTATCTTTTCTGCAGCCCGTCCTGTTCCATAAGTGGTGCATTTTTTTACTTGGTTTTCTAATGAAGTTTTTAAGCACTCTGATGATGTATCGTAAATGTTGTTGAGATTTGTTCCCGCTAAACGTATATGAGGAAACTTTAAAATTTCTTGTCTTTCCGTTTTATCCCTTAAAATAACTGTTGAAATGCCAAGATATGCTGCTTCCTCCTGAATTCCACCGCTATCTGTCATAATTAACACACATTGAGACATTAATCCTATTAATTCGTCATAATTTAATGGTTCTATCAGAAAAATATTTTTAACATTTGCCAATTCTTGCAGAATAGCTGATTTTACATTAGGGTTAGGATGGAGCAAAACGATATATCTGTATTGCTGAAAGTTGTGTGAAAGCTTTTTAATGCCTGAAAGGATCTGCCTAATTTTCACATGATTTTCTCGACGATGGATTGTAATCAAAATATTCTTTTTATCTGATATAATATTTTTTTGTTGTAATTTTTGTTCAGTAAGATGTTGCAAGTTTTGTTGGTAATATTTTAGAGCATCAACTATTGTATTTCCGGTAACGAATATCGTATTTTTAGAAATGCCTTCCTGAATTAGATTTTTTTTAGCTTGAACTGATGGAGCAAAATGAAGTGCTGAGATGCAAGATATCATCTTTCGATATGCCTCTTCCGGAAACGGTTCATTAATATCATGAGTTCTTAAACCCGCTTCAATATGAAAAATCGGTAAATGTTTATAAAAACCGGCTAGTGCTCCACAAAAAGCAGATAACGTGTCTCCTTGCACAATCACAGCATCAAATCTATTTTGTTCTAAGATAATATTTAATTTTTTCAGAATACTTGCTTGTGTGTCGGCTAATGATTGATTATTTTTCATGACGGATAAACGATAATCCGGCTTTAATCCGAATAGTTTCAATGCCTGTCTTGATAAATCTTTTTGCTGCTCTGTATTACATAATACAATATTATAGTTAAGTTTCTTTAGTTGTATAATGACCGGAAAGAGTTTTATAACTTCAGGACGAGTTCCAAATACAACAAGAATCGTTCTCATTTACTTTTCCATTAAAGCTTTTATTGTTAAAATCTTCTCCAATATGCTTTTATCGTCATAATAATCGGGAATAATTCTGTCGGCTGTTAATGTTACATTGTTGGTATATGTTCCTTGTCTGGTTTCTCTATCCAAAACCATCTCATTAACCAAAACCGAAGATTTTATTTTTAACAGCAGATCCAGAAGGTCATTCATTTTAATTTCTATAACAGATTTAACCTCCTTGTCCGAATGCAAAAAGCTCATATCTTTTAAGTCTTGTGTTGTTTCTATCCCATAAAAATATTGAAATTCACGGATACGATATGTCGGAGCGGGATCACAATTGCAAATGCGTATTCCTAAGAAATCAGGGGTTATTTCTGATAAATCCAATTCTTCTTTAGCTTCACGTAAAATAGCATCATTGATATTTTCATCATCTTCAACGTGTCCGCCAATTGAAAAATCAATGTAGTCCAGACGGTCAAAAGTATACGACTCTTTAGGATAGATTGTTTGAAAATACAATGAATTTGTTTGTTTATTAAAGACAATACCGGTAACAACCTTGTGCCAAAGAGCCTGTTGATGGACAATTTTTTTATCTTCATTATATAAAGGAACCATTTTTGCATCGTACACTTTCAACATTTTCATTCTCCATGTAAGTAAACTAATGTTTGTTCAATCATTTTATCAAATTCTGTTTCCATATCAAGTTGTTCTATAACAGAAATTTTTTCTAATATGGTTAAAATCATGGAATACGTTTTTACAAAAACCGTATTCTCATCCCTATTAAGCGGTGGTTTAATTCCCTGAAGAATAAGGCAAGAATCCAGTAATTGTGATGATAGAATAAATAATTCCATCATCAACTCTCCGATCGGCTTATTTTGTATATTTTCAGATATCAACTGTTCCTGCTTTATTCCGTAGAACTCATAAATAGAGCATATTGATAAAAAGCAATCGCATAACTCATCCTTAATATTCAATAACATTCTATTAGGCTGATTAAACGCCTCTGCACCATTTTGCAATTTTCTATTATTAATAAAACTTTGGCACAAATGTCCTATTTGAATGTTAAGTTCTTCCACAGACTCCCTTAATCCCCAAGTCTGTTTGAATTTGGTAATAAATTTGGATTGCAAATCGAATGCTTTCGTCCTTAAACTTAAAATAGGATGTTCACTCATAACTCTAACCACTCATCGTTTGTAAAAGAACTTTGCCAATATGAACTCTTGTTAACTTTTTGATTCATTATTGAAACTTTTTGCTGTTTTGCAACCTCTAAAATTTCAGAAAGTGAATAATTTTTATTCATTTGAATCTGACAAGGTTGTTTAAAATCATAAAATTGTCCGCATCTTTGCCTTTGCTCATCAGAACATAAATTATATTTTCGGCAACGGTGAGAATTATAAATTCCATACTTGCAAGGCATTTTTTGCATATCAGACAAAATACATACATTATCAACAAAAACACGATAATTAGCTTTTGCAGCTAATTTTACAACCTTATTAAAAGATCCTTTTGGTACAAAACACTCCGGATTAATGCCTTTATCAAAAAGTTTTTGTGCATCGGGCCAATAAGCTCGGCAATTCATATAAGGATAAAGTTTTAATCCTGTCATACAAGAACCTATGCAATATTTTTTGACAACATTCAGTACTGTTTGTAAGGTTTTTATATCTGTATTTTGGGGCAATAAAGGCCTCCAATAATGAACACAAGGAATGTGGTGTTTTTTTAGATTTTTCATCGTTTCAACAGCTTCAAGACTGTTCTTTTGACGTATTCCTTTTTCAAATTCAGCCTCTAGCCCCGAATAACTTACATAGATGCAAATGTTAAGTCCTCTTTTTCTAAAACCGGCAATATAAGTACAATCCTGTTGAGTTACTTTTCTTTTTGTAATAACGGTAATTAAATTTGGAATACTTTGCTTTTTTAGAGCTTGGCACACTAAAAATAATTGTTTTTTATTTGATGGTGTAGCAAAAGCATCTGTATTTGGCATGATACAAATAGGTATATCTTTTCGATAAAGTTCTGAGTTTAGTAGATGTTCAACTGCTTTTTGAGGAGAACATATAATTTCAGGTGAGCAACCTCTTTGTTTCAAGAAACAGTAAATGCAATTATTCGGACATCCTACTACATTATTCAAAGCCAACCATGAGGCGTGTTGTTCAATTAACATTATCGTTCCAACCCTTCTTTTAATGAAATTGATTTGCGCATATAATTTTCATGATAATTAACTGGAATATCGCCATTTAACTGAACACCATGCTGTTTCATATAATACACCAGTTTGTTTAAATGAGCTAAACTTGGAAAGTAATGCCCACTATCTAAATTAATCCAAAGAACTTTTCCTTTTTCTACCCCTAAAGCACCACCACATTTAATGGCTTCTCCTCTTGACAAAGATGTATGCTTAACACCTTTTTGGCTGTAACAACCATAAAATTGGTTATTTTTTCCTAAAACAAATAAATATTCTTTGTTTTTGTCGGTTGTTAACAATTGACCATCCGCTTGATATAATAAACCATTTTGAATATGTATTTCCAAAGGTTTTAGTTCTTTATCTGAAAAATACTTGATTTGCGGTATTAAGTCATAAATACAATGTTTTTCCAAATACATAAAAAAGGGAACATCCTTTGTGGATTGTTGCCATTGGTCAATATATTTTACAACCGTAAACCGATGTGCCGGATCAACAGCCTCTAAAAGATATTTACCCAATAGAACATTAGCATCAAAATCGTAAATAATATCATTTTTTAATGATAATAGACTTTTATCTTTTACTTGAAATAAATCTTCAACTTCAGGGTTGTATAGTTCTTTCCGATTTCTTAAAATTCCCAAATTAAAAAGGTGCTGCAGAGCTACCAAATGTTCTTGTTTTTTGACAATTCCATGCTTAATACCTGATAAATAAATATTTGAACTCAATAAGGTTTCATTGAGTTCTTTTAACGTTGCAATACGTTCCGAAAGAGCTGAAACCTCTAGTTTATCTAACTTTTCATACTTTCGAAGAGTAGTAAGAAAAGCCTCATTATCCTGTGTCGGTTGATATTCTTCATAAAAACGACTCGCTTGAATGTCTCTATACGAAAGGTTTGAGTTAGTCTCTATAAAATCTTTTATTTTCATGATACGTTGTTCTTTAAATTTTTAATATAAATAACACAAATTTAAACAAAAATCAATAGTTTTGTCAATTTTCTTATCATATCCTACTTCTATATGATTTTTGTAATAAATATACGTATTCCTTTATATGTCTCAGTAACTTATCATATAATCAAATATAATTTTTGAAACCATAAACATCAAAAAAGGACGCTTTTAGGCGTCCTTTTTTGTGGTGTTGGATTTCTTGTATCTGACAATCGGCGATAAGAAACAACCGACAAAACCTAAGAAAGCGCCGATTTGCCACATACTGAAACCGACAATTCCCATTTGTGCTAAAATACCCAGTATGGTATCACCGAAGAACCAGCCGACTACCCAGCCAAAAATAGCAGAGAAGACGACTATCAGCAGACGCATCCCGAAGGTTATGGCCATTGTGAGCCCCCAAGATATCACAAACCGGAGCAGTGCTCCCAACAGTTCAAATAATGCTTTCATATAATTATATTTTAATAGTGAAACAATTGTGCGTATTTTAGTTTTTTCATACGGATTGTCAAGATTCACTCGACGGATTTTTTAGAATTTACCTTCCCTTTACTTTTTTGCGACATAATAGCTTATCTTTAATCATAGAGGTTCGTGACTAATGGATTCAGCTCTTTGTTTGCATAATGCGACGTTATTAACCGGCTTTTCGGTTATGCCGAATTGTGCTGTTTATATCAAAAAAGACAGAATCGCCGACGTTTATAATGAGGTTCGATTTGCACAAAAGCAGTTTGCCAAACAGGTGCAGATGCTCGATATGAAGGGCTGTTATGTTGCCCCCGGTTTTATCGACACCCATATTCATGGAATCGGCGGATTCAGTACAGATGATGCGGATCCGAAGTCCATTTTAAAAATGTCGGAAATTTTGCCTCAGTTTGGCGTTACCTCCTTTATTCCGACCATTAACACCGCGCCGGAAAAAGTATTATTACAGCGTATCAAAGCGATTGTTTCGGTTATCGGAAAAGAAAAAGGCGCCAGAATCTTGGGTATTCATTTAGAAGGACCATTTTTGTCTCCGGAAAAAATCGGCGGACAGGAGAAAGATGGTTTGGCCGAGGTTGACTTGAATTACCTGAAACGCTTGCTAAAAGCGTGTAAAGGGCATCTGATTAATATGACCGTTGCGCCGGAAATTAAGCATATGCGTGAGCTTGCGCTCAAATGCTTAGGAGCCGGTGTTATTCTGCAAGCCGGACATACTAATGCCACCTATGAACAGATGATCGAAGGAATGCAAGCCGGGATTTTTCACGCGACGCATATGTTTAATGCCATGCGCCCGATGCATCATCGTGAACCGGGGACTGTCGGTGCTATTTTGACACATCCGGAAATATCTTGTGAGATTATCGGCGATGGCGTGCATGTGCATCCCGACTTAATCAGGCTCTTGACGCAATGCAAACAAAAAAATCAACTCGTTTTGATAACTGACAGTCTGAAATATTCAAAAACAAAAATTCCCAGCAATATTGATTTGTACTGTGAGCACTGTTTCAAGCGCAAATCCGATGATGTTATTATGGGATCATGTATTTCGATGTTAGACGGTTTTCATAATTTAATTAAATTCGGCATTCCGCTTGAAACCGCGGTGCAGATGGCAACCAGTAATCCGGCTCGAATTATGCGTCAGCCAAATATCGGCTCTGTTATCCCCGGGTACTTTGCAGACCTTATTGTGTTGGATAAAAATATGAACCTTAAAATGAGTCTGATTGGCGGACAGGTTATTCAATAGACGATTGTTTTAGTTTGCTCCCGGTTTAAAATCCGGTTATGCTCACTATATTAGCGGTGCTACATTTTAATCAGATAAGGAGAAAACAATGAAAAAGTTATTCACCACAACAGCTTTGGCTGCAAGTGTTTTGTTCAGTTTACCGGCTTTAGCCGGCATGGGCAATAATGCTGCTCATTCTGCTCAACAGCAAGCGGCGCAAAATATGCCGCAAATGGCCGTTATGACTGTTGAACAAGTGCAGACCTTGGGCGATGATGTTCCGGTTATGATGGAAGGAATGATTACGCAGGCAATGGGCGATGAAATGTATACTTTTCAGGATCCTGCCGGTAATACAATTATGGTTGAAATCGATGATGAGGATTGGAACGGCTTAAAACCGAATCCGAATGATATGGTTGTCATTACCGGAGAGACCGATAAAAAGGGTAATACGGTCGAAATCGATGTCGATACCATCGCTATGAAACAGTAAGCAATGTCTTATGGAAAGGGAGCAAAACAGCTCCCTTTTTTATTTTTCAGACACAAAACCTTCTCGGCATAATTGCGCAAAAACCGGCTTATTGAGACCGAGATGACGAATGATTTCTTCCGGTGTTTTTTTGATATTTAAGGCTTTGGTGGTTACTTTACCATCTTTGAGTGTTTTAATTTCCGCACTCGGTAACTCACAACGGCCAATGCAGGAAGACAGGTAAACAAAGCATTCGTCATTGTTTTTTAAATTCTCAACCGCCAGTTTGCGCGCATATAAATTTAGGGTTAAATCCGCTTTGCCGGCATCTTTGGTCCAGGGGCTACCGCCGCCAATCGGGCAAGCGGCTGCATAAAAATCACAGGCTAATTTGCGCCCCGTTATACCGCAATCGGCAATCGAGGCATGGCAGGTATAACTCCCCGTTCCATTGATAATGATGTTTTGCGGGCGTTCTCCTAAAATTTCAACAATAAAATCTCGCAAATCGACCTGTTCCAGCATAGGAATCGCGACAACTGCCAACGCTATGGAATTGTCCTCATTTAAGGTGATTTGGGTTTTAATATCTAACCCTAAATTTTGGCTGCCTTTGGCTCTTTCGTATAAAGTCCGATTAAGTTTCTGCGCCAAAAATTGTTCCCTACTGATTTTTCCTTCTCCCTGGCAGGCATAACCGACAAAAATTCCCTGGTCTCCCCAGCCACCGCGAGAAACGCCTTGTCCGATTTCACAAGATTGTTCCCCAATAAGATTAATAATTGTCAGGTTTTCAGGGTTGATTGTATTTTCGCCCCAGCGCGCCGCATATTCTTTGGTATAGCCGATTTCGGCAAGCGCCTCTTTAATATAGTCCTCAAGTTCATCCAAAGAAACATGACCGCTGACTTCTCCTCCCAAAACAACCGTATTGTCCTTGAGCATAACCTCAACGGCATAACGAACATGCTCGTCTTGTTCAAGCAGTCGGTCTAATATGTAGCTGGAAATATAATCACAAATTTTATCCGGATGTCCGAGTGACACCGCTTCTGCTGTTTTTTGCATAGCAATAGTCTCCTTATTTAGTCCTCTGTTGCGGGACAAGTTAGGGTAAATCCACATGGAACTACTGACGCGTTCCGCTGTGGGTTATTATGTTGCTTTTTTTGGGCATGTCAAGCAAATGTCGATTTTGTACGATCGTTATTGACTTTAGACAAAATTTATGGTATTTTTGAGGCGAATTAAAATTAAATTTTCTATTATTAACCCTTAAATAAATAAATAAAAAAATGAACGAAATGCTTACTTACATTCGTGAGAACAGTCGCGTGTCTGAAAACGAGCTGAGCCCCATGAGCTGGCAGAAAATGGTTGATGAGGTTATCCTGCCACAAATTGCCGGACGGAGCAACCGCTGGCACATCACCGACGAATTCATGGTCTTTATGGCCAAATTCGGCAAAGAGTGCTTTGAGATGGACGGGCGCTATGGCACCACTCTTGCCCCCGTACTTTTTACAGTTGCCATGCAGCGCCTCAGCAAGGGGGCTCTTCGGCACAAAGGGGTGAACTTCTTCAACCAGCTCCCCGAGAAGTACTGGGAGTACAGCTCTGCCCATGATGACTATGGCGTCATGACAAAGGGTTGTCTCCAGTTTATCTATGAGGGGTTACCGGTTGCCGCTGGTTTCGAGCCCACTCGAGAGTACGCCCTCATTCAGGCATGGGGGCTGGTCGAACATCTGGACGCTGAAGGGAATCGCTACGATTTCGACCTGTATTGCGACAATCCCGAGGAGAATGGTGCCAGGCTCTATGCCACCGGCCTACGTATCGTCGACGATTGGTCTGACAAAAAAGAGCAGTACGAGCACTTTGCAACGCCGAATCAATGGCGTAAGCATAAGGCTTGGTTTTTCGATCTTGCCGAGGAGCTTGACTGGAACGACTTTTTCTCCCGCATTTATGACCCTGCCGGCAAGAGTTGGCTTAGGCGTCGGAGAGAGAAGAAAGCCATCAGAAAAGAAATTCTCAGTGCGTAGAATCTCTCGTCTTACAATAAAAGCAACCTATCACAGGTTGCTTTTATTGTTTTAAATTATGCAAAAAAAAAACGGTTTGGAAGCAGATGCTCCAAACCGTTGTTAATGATGACCTAGCCCAGACCACCGTACTGACCGGTTCGATGTTTCAGAGCTCGGGCTTGTTCGCGTTCGAGTTGATACTGTGTCTTGGGTTTGTTCTTTTTGCCCTCACCCTTTTGCTTTTTGTCGTTATGAGCTGGGCGCTGAGTTTTGTTTGCCATAAAAATTAAAGTTAAAAAATTATAGAAATAAATGTATAAAAGCGCCTATGTGATATACCTACTTTTGTATTATGTCAAATGAAAACATTTTTTAATCTTTTTATGTCACACTTTCATCATGCTAATATTTTATCAGAGGTTGAAATGACTGTATTTTTGCTTGCCGTTGCGGCGTTAGTTTTGGGCTATTTAATATATGGGCGAATCGTCGAAAAAATTTTTTGCATTAATGAAAAGGCTGTGACGCCCGCTGTCGCTAAACGTGATAATGTCGATTTTATGACTTTACCAAACTGGCGTGTTTTTCTGATTCAATTTCTCAATATCGCCGGTTTAGGACCTGTGTTCGGGGCTATATTAGGAGCTCTGTATGGTCCGGTTGCTTTATTATGGATTGTGTTCGGTTCTATTTTTGCCGGCGGCGTGCACGATTATATGGCCGGCATGATTTCTGTTCGCAACGGAGGACAATCGCTTGTTCCGTTGGTCGAAAAATATCTGGGTTCCAGAGTTAAAAGCCTGTTTCTTATTTTTATGGTCTTCTTTCTGTTGCTTCTCGGTGCTGTCTTTGCCATGAGTCCGGCGCATATGCTCGCGGATATGTCCGGTACGCCTTTTATCTGGTGGATTATTGCCGTTTTCGGATACTATTTTTTGGCAACCTTATTGCCGATTGATAAGATTATCGGGCGGTTTTATCCGTTATTTGCCTTATTGCTCCTCGGGGTCTCGTTGGCTATGATTGTGGTCTTATTTATGAGCAACAACGCTTTTTATCCGGAATTAACCTTAAATAACTTGCATCCTAAAGGATTGCCGATTTTCCCGTTGATGTTTGTGACAATCGCCTGTGGGGCTTTGAGCGGGTTTCATGCTACACAATCTCCTTTAATGGCGCGTTGTCTCGAAAATGAAAAATACGGGCGTTCCATCTTTTACGGCGCTATGATTACGGAAGGAATCGTCGCTCTCATTTGGGCAACTTTAGGAATCGCCTTTTATCAAGGAAGTGAGGGCTTGAATGATGTTATCAGCCAAAGCGGTCCGGGAGGTGTTGTCTCCGGTGTTGCCAAGGGGTACTTGGGACAGATCGGCGGAATTTTAGCCGTATTATCTGTTGTTTTGCTGTCTATCACCTCCGGTGACACGGCTTTCCGCTCTGCTCGACTGACAATCGGGGATTATTGGCAAAAAGAAAATAAATCTCTCAAAAAACGTTTGATCATCAGTACCATGGTTCTCTCCGGCGGTATTGCCATGAGCTTTTTTGATTTAACAACTATTTGGCTCTATTTCGGTTGGGCTAATCAATGCTTGGCAACCATCACTTTATGGATGGCGACATTTTATCTCTACAAACAACACAAATGTTTTTGGCTGACCCTGTTGCCGGCCGGTTTTATGACCTCGGTCTGTGTTACTTATATTATGTATGATAAAATCGGGTTCAGACTGCCGCTTGATTGGTCAATTATTGTCGGAGCCATCATGGCTGTGATTGCTGTTGTTTGCTTTGTTATCAAACATAAAAAGTAGTAGAAAGAGGTATAATCTAATGAATAAAGTCTATTCAGCGACTAAACTTATGTGTGATACTTATGCCGCTCAGATACAGAACACAGCAGAAGATGTGGAAAGGTGGTTAACGCATAAGATTAAACATACTTTTCAAGTCACTCATGAAATTATGAATATTTTCTATTTCACAAAAGAGGTCTATGAGGCTTTTGATGAGGAAGATAAGGAGTTGGTTGAACTGTCGGCCATTCTTCATGATTTGGGACGTCTCTATCAACATAACAAAAAAAAGATTTTGCCCTCTGAAGAATTTGAGCATGGGGCTGCAGCTGTTAATATTTTGAAAAAAAATGAATTGTTTAATAATCCTATTCTTTTGTTTGCTATCGGCGAGCACAATCATTATCAAATTAATTATCAAAATCCTTATTACATAAATTTGAATGAGCAAGATAAGAAAAAAGCTGAGATTATCGCCAAATTATTGCGTGATGCAGATAAGTTAGATAATATCCGTTTCACGGTTTATCATCATGATTGCTATGTTGATAAAAATTTGCGTTCAGGCGGCCTGTCTGAGCCGGTAAAAAAATATTTACGCGCCCGTCAATCCGTTAACTACGACAAATGTTCTATTAAAAGAGAGAATTTTACTGCCTCGGAATACCTTGCCGGCTATCTTGGTTGGATTAATGACATATATTTTGATGTTAGTAAGCAGATTATTCGTGATTTGGGCTTTATTGAATTCGGCATTGCAAAAGCGGAAGAACTCGGAGCTTCAAAGGAGGACTTGGCCTTTTTGAAAAAATATTTGGTGATTTAATAAAATCTTCGCAGGTTCGAGCTGTCTTTCATTTTCACCATTAAAAAAGCGTCCATAAAGGACGCCTTTTTAATGGTGGGAGTGATAACTCGTAAAATTCATTTACTCGTTATCGACGGTTCCAATGCTTCTATTGCGCAATAAATTGCGCACTGAAGCATTCCTCCGTTGGCAGGACTGACGTCGCTCTCGCTCCGTCGCTGCGTCGTCGCAATTGCGGCGATACTTCGTCTCGCCTGCTCCTCCTGGTCGAACTGCTTTCTCGCAGGTTCGAGCTGTCTTTCATTTTCACCATTAAAAAAGCGTCCATAAAGGACGCCTTTTTAATGGTGGGAGTGGCAGGACTCGAACCTGCGACCTCTACGATGTCAACGTAAATGTATTTATTTTTCTTATTTTTGATTTGTTTTTAATATATATTATTTTTCCTTTATTTTCAAGCATTTTTAATTGACTTTTGTTTTCTCAAGTTTTATGATTTTTTATAGTTTTTTATAAAATATGTTACCTAACAGTTACCTAAAATAATATGGAATATAAAAATGCCTAAATTAAATAAGTCATTTATCAATCAAATAAAAGATGAAATACATAAGGATAAAGTTTATACTGATGATGAAATTAAGAAGTTAAACATCCGTATTCAAGGAAACAAAAAAACTTGGGTACTTATTTATAGAATAAATGGTCATCAAAAAAAGCTGTCTTTGGGTTCTATTTTCGAGCGCACTCCAGATAGTGTAAGAGCTGAAGCAATTGATTTGTTGAATATGATAAATAGAGGTATTGACCCTGCACAAGAGAAAAAGCGCTATCAAGAAGAGATGAATGTTAAACAATTATGCGAACTCTATATGAAAGAAGGAGTAGCACACAAGAAACAATCTACCCTTAAAATTGATGAAGGAAGAATTACACATCACATTAATCCAATAATAGGAAATATAAAGTTATCTGAACTTAATACCGGTGATATTGAAAAAATGATGATTAAAATTATTAATGGTGATGTAAAATCAGCAAAAGAAAGCGAGAAAAAAAGAGGGAGAAGCATCGTTACAGGTGGTAGTGAAGCAGCTAATCGTACTGTTCAGCTTCTAAGTGCAATCTTAAATTTTGCTATTCATAGAGAACTCATTGATAAAAACCCGGCTAAATATGTTAAGCGACCTGCATCTCATAAAAAAGAGATTTTTTTAACTATTGAAGAGATTAAAAAACTAGGCTTAGCGTTGGCAGACCCTCAACATGCAGATAAAAAAACAGCAATCAATGCTATTAAACTTATTCTTTTAACCGGATGCCGCAAAACAGAAATATTATCTTTGAGGTGGGATTATATTGATTTTAATAGTAAATGTTTTAGGTTTCCTGATACTAAAACAGGAAAACAAACAAGAGCCTTTGGTGAGGCCGCTAAAAATTTATTGGAAGAGCTAAAAAGAAAAACAAATTCAGACTGGGTGTTTCCTGCAACGAGGGGAAATGGATTTTATATAGGTTTACCCAAAACTTTTCATCAAATATGTTACTCTCATCCTTTAGGAGAGGATGGTAAGCCAGACTTAAACAAATCATCTTATATCACTAAAGCAGATGTTAGCCTACATACCTTACGACATAGCTTTGCGACCATCGCTAATTCTCTAAATTTTAACGATTTTACAATTGCCGGAATGATTGGGCACAAAATAGGAGGTGTTACAAGACGATATAGCCATGATGTCGATGAGGCGATAGTTATGGCTGCCGATAAAGTTTCAGAATATATTTCTAAAGCACTGGAGGGAAAATAAATGGCAGATACACCTGAACAACAAGAGAATCAACCAAAGAGGAAAAAATATCAAAGGAAAAAAGAAAAAAATCAATTTGAGGATGTTGTTAAGCATAAAATTCACAAGTACGGATTCATTAGGTCGCTTGAAGAAAATCAAAAGAGATATTTTGAGGAAACAACCACTCAAATCAAAGCTCTTTACAATCATTATGGATTAAATTTTGACCCACTAATAAACGGACATAAATTGGCAATCCGTTTAGCTAAGGAGTTTATTCCTGGATTTTTAGACCCAGATTACCATATAGGTCGTAAAAAAGAGGATATTTATTTTAGACCATTTGCAATTTGCTGTGCTTTTAAGATTTTGAGCATAGAGAGCTTTCCTGAAAAAGTATCTATAACTTCATTAGCTAAAGAAGCACAAAAAAGATGGAAATTAATGAATAATGAGAAATCGTTAAGAGTTAGATATGAAGAAATAAAGAAAACTGAAATTTACAGTATTTTTGAAAAATGTTTCCCAAATAATAAAGTAAAAGAAGAGCAATTGGTACATTTAAATGATTTCTTAAATACCTGTTTGCACGCAATGATGCAAAAATAAATTGTACAGAAAAGATTTCTCTTTTAATGTACAATTTTCCGTTTTTACATTCTCTTAATCGCACAAAATCAATCTTGCGAGATTTGTTTAATATAGGAGAATAAAAAATGGAAAACAAATATTTGACCCGAAAAGAAGCTGCAATCTATTTAACATCGACTTTAGGCTTGCCTACAAGTCACAAAACACTAGCAAAATTAGCAACGACAGGCGGTGGACCTGAATATCAGCATTTTGGAAGCCGGAGAGTCGTTTATACGTTTGAAAGTTTAATTGCGTGGGCTAACTCTAAGCTATCAAAGCCAATTTTGAATAGTTCACAACAAATTTAATCCCAAAAATGAAATTTATTTAACCGGCATATTTACTGCCGGAGGGCTCAATATACCATAAAAGGAATGTATTAATGATGGCAAAAAAGGATAATTATTGCACTAATTGGAGAGAGCTTGAAATGAAGTCATTTCAATTACTTGAAGGTCTTTACCTCATTAAAGAATCGCCTCAATCTTTAGTGGAAATTTTAAATAATAATAAATATTATAATCTTCCACGATGGAAAACACTAAACTCATGGATAAAATTAACTACTCTCTGCTATTTTTTGATAGATAAGAACGAATATAAAGCCTTTAGTTTGAGGTTTTCTAGAGAAATGATAGCAAAAATACAAAACAACTCAAAACCTTTAGACTATATCAGAAGGAAAATATCACAAAGCCTAAAAAAAGAGCTCGGATATGTACCTTTGTATTTGTTTGGAATACATAACGAGGATAATGGAAATATCCATATTCACGGTATGATAAAAATAGAAAATAACCCCCAAGCAGTAACAGCAGCCCTTAAAATTGCTGCTTGTGGCCGAAAATATAAAACTATGAGCATAAATAAGAATATTCTTAGAATTACTAACTTAAATTGCACATATGGTTGGTTAAAATATATTTTTAAGTACAAGCAATATAATGAACATATATATGTTTGCAGAAAACTAATTCAAGAAAATCAGAAATTTTATGAACGAATGAAAAGACGGCTTCTGAGAATAAAAAAGAATTTAATTTAATAACAAAAGAGCATAGACCGCCAAGAGTCAAATGCTCTTTTGTTGTAGGAAAGATACAATAATGTGTTTGACATTCATTATGAAAAATCTAATATAAATAAAAATTAAGAGGGCTAAATGACAACTGAAGTTATCATAAAAAATAAATCCGGTATGGTTCTTGCTGCAGATAGTGCCGTAACGCTTACGGGTATTGGAGCTTATGGACAACGACCTAAAGTATATAATTCAGCAAATAAATTATTCACTTTATCAAAAACTGAACCCGTAGGTGTTTTGTTTTATAATTCAGCAACAGTAAACGGTGTTCCTATAGAGCTTATTATAAAGGAATTTAGAGAAAGGTATGGGGGTTATAAAACATTAAAAAGATACCAACAACATATGATAAAATTTATTGAAAAATTTGTTTGTTCCTATGGAAAACAAATTTTGCTGTCTGATTTTTTTAGTAGCTTTTTAATGTACGTATCTAATTGTATTGTAAATAGTAAAAATATAGATTCTTTGATAGATGAAAAAATAAAAGAGCTACAGGATAAACAAAAAGAATACGCATATTGCATTAAATTTAGCGGGATTTCTGTCGAAGATATAAAACAAGATTTTGAAACGAATCTTTTTTATACAAGAGAATTTTCTAAATTTAAGGAAGTGACAAATTATCCTAAAGACATTAATAGCCTCCTGAATTTATACTATGAATACATCATTAATTTTATGAATCAAACATATACGGGTATAGCTATTTGTGGATACGGAAAAAACGATTTTTTCCCAAAAGTTTACCAATTTAAAATATATGGAGTTCTTAATAAACATCTTTTAACAGGAGATTTTTGTGCTCATGAGAAACAAGATGCTGAAATTATTCCTCTCGCACAAAAACAAATGATAGAAACTTTTATTTCAGGCGTTTCAAGTAAATTATATAATACTTTAAGAAGTTTTTATGAACAAAATTTTGATGCTCTTATTAAAGCAATAGTACCAAGTCTGAAAATAGAAGCAAGTCCTTCAGAAATTACTTCTAGATTGAAAAATAAATTTATAGAAAGCAGAAATTATTTTGAACAAATTGTGCTT
Source organism: uncultured Rhodospirillales bacterium (assembly GCA_902778645.1). GTDB lineage: Bacteria > Pseudomonadota > Alphaproteobacteria > RF32 > CAG-239 > Scatocola. The sequence continues at coordinate 32,876 of CACYYO010000006.1, forward strand.
TCAACAGAAGTTACACCCTTAATACGAACTTTAGAGTACTTGTCTCGTGAAGAAATGGCAGAGCTAGCTGAAAACTTAATCAATATCCAAGTTCTAAAATATAAAGTAACACCAGAATTAGAGACTGTTGGGGGGCCTATTGATGTAGCAATAATATCAAAGCATGACGGATTCGTTTGGAAAAAGAGGAAGTTATATTTTCCTAAAGATTTAAATTTTCAGTTTTTTGAAAATTACTTTAAATAATTTTTAATAAGTGTTATATTGTAATAAATATAGGAGGTAGCCATGTGGTATAATTCAGAGAATTGTTCATATGATAAGTATTCCGATGTTAATCAAGAAGTGAGAAATATTAGCTATAACATGATGAAAGAAATAGCTGATGAGATTAATAATTATGTAAGAGAAAAAGAACAAGAAAAGACGAAAATAAAGGAAGAATCTCCTAATCAATCTAAATAAGTTTTATAAAAGCGCAAAATGCGCTTTTATTTTTTATTATTCATTCTTTTTAATCGAAAAGTTGTCACTTGCAACCGGTCTTGAAAAGTCGATTCTATCTTCGTACTTTGTTTGATGCTATCTCCTATAGGATGCTTTTCTGCTTGTAAGGAGCTCAACAGTTCATCTTTATATTTTATTTGTTTTTTCAAATCATCAATTATGGATTCTTGTTCATTTGCTTTGCTTAGAGCTTCATCAGCCAAAAATCCAAATAAAGTTGCACCACCCCATATAAAAATCCATGCTTTAGGATATGATAAACCAATTAAAACTGCTGCTACTACATGAAAACATCCTATAGTACATTTTAAAGTATTCGGTGATGGCATCTACAATTTTTCCTTAATTTTTTTTATTGCGGTGGATTTGCATTCTCCATAGCAACTGTTCATATAGTATAAGTATTCAGGACATTTTGCGGCTAAGTATGTTTTTAAGCTCCACCGCCGTTGCTGTATGCAGTAATTATATTTCTTTGTAGCTGCTCTTGTGAGAACCTCGTCTTTATCTAGATATACCTTGCATCCATAACCAAAAATAACAATTAATAACGGTACTGCTATCATAATTGCCTTAGAAATATTTGATTTATGCCAATAATTTACTGTAAAAGACTTTGTCTTTGCGTAAATCACACTTGGATGCGTATTATTATAATTGATACATTTCTTAATTAAGCCGGATACAATAAATGAAAATAAAGCGATAAATATAAAGTATATTACTGTTAATGCGCATAAATCAAAGATTTTAGCGGTGGGTGGAAGATAACCTAAACTCAATGGTATTGCTAATATAAAAGCTATGATTAGCGTTGGAATACGAAAGAAATAAGCTAAAAATGTTGGTATTCCCAAGTATACAGTAAACTTACCGATGAGATATGCAAAATCACCATTATCAGTGTTTGATTCAGCCAAAGCTGCAACAATAGAGATGCTACCGAAGTAAATGAAAAGGGTGCTTATCAAATTTCTCATATTAAACCTCTTGACTTTATAATAAAAGCAAAACCACCTTGATAAGAGGTGGCTAGAGGTTCATACCTATACAGAGATAGTGCAACATATTTGCATATAGCTTATTTTGCTGCCCTCTAGCCCTGAGCTAGAAAGCACGCAAAAATGTCGCCTTTTGCAGGCGCTCTGTAAGAGGGTATGAAACCTCGGAGTGATGATCACTCACTCCGATTAAAGAGTAGCAGAAAATTTGCCGGATACAAGTAAAAAATAGTAAACACAAGGGTATGAATGAATCTATTTTTTTATAAAGGCCTACAAAAGCATATTTTATAATTCTTCTAAGGAGGAATAAAATGCCGGCCAAAATATATGATATTGATTTTGTGAAAACAGAATTACATGGAATGTTGCAATATTTAGAAGAAAATGAGCAGGTTTATCTAATAAATCAGCTTTTTTCTAATAAATCTTATAGTCGTTCTCGGTTTCATGAGTGGAGAAAAGAATTTTCCTATGATGATGAAATAAGAATATTATTTGAAAAAATAGAAGTAATTTTAGAGGGGAGAATCGCTCATGGAGCTTTAATTGGCCGATTAAATTCCTCTATGAGTATGTTTGTTCTTAAAAATAAATACGGTTGGATAAGCAATCCTGATAATAAATCTCAGGAAACAGTTCCTCTTGTTATACAGATTAGAGGGTACAAAGAAAAAGAGGATGATACTCAATAAAACTTTTCTATTCGTGCACGAGGGAAACTTAACACTTACCTATTTCGGATAGTTCACAAAAAGGAAAACAAATTGGTCCGAAAATAGTCTTTGCTGTTAATGATGATATTATATCCCTAGCTGTATTTAGTAAAATAGAAGGAGCCTTATTCTGTATATAATCATCTACATTATTTTTATTATCAGTTACAAAGAAACCACTAATTCTAAAGTTTAATGAAAATTCCGTATCTTCTATAGTTAATGTGATATCCAATGATACTTTAAATTTTTGGGTATCATTTTGAGCCTTAAAGAAAAGAGGAGCAACCGACACTTTCAATTTTTTTAAACTATTATCCATTGGTGCGGTAGGATTTATGTCTGCACTTAATTTTATATTTTCAATAAAATAATTTGTTAATTTGAGCATTGTCTTTGACCTTCCATGGTATATGAGCCAGAAAATATTTGCCGTTTTGTATTTTCAATGCTTTGAAGTTTATATTGCTCGCCCTCTTGTTCATAATTAAGAGTAGAATAATCATATAAATCAATATCACATATCTCTGTTTCATAGATTTTAGGCGCAATAAAATCGCAATCTAAAGCAACAGCAATTTTTGCTATTGTCTCCATTGATAAATTTTGCTCTCCTTTCATGATTTTTGTAATGTATGCAGGAGATACATCCATTTTTTTAGCTAATTCTTTTTTGTTAATTTTTTTGCTTTTCATTATACGAGAAATATCGTATATAACATCCAAGATAGCACTCATAGCCTTAAAATAAGGACTTTTTCGAGATTCCTCAAACTCTTTTTGATAATCAGTCATTGTACCTCACTTTCATCTAGCAACATAGTTACAAGTTGCTGAAATTTAAGAATGTCCTGTTTTGATGTCTTTTGTTGTCGTTTTGTCGTTCCATGTGTAAAAATAATTGTTTTATCTTCCTCTATTAAGATTGAATATAAACGATGTTCCCCTTTGTGCAGCCCAAACATTTTATAAGTCTTTCTAGAACTTTTAATTTCTTCCCCATCAGCCGCACTATGAAATAAATCTGTACTTAATCCCGAGCGTCCTTTATCTGCTAAGTGAGAAAAGCATGCTCTTATATGACATTGAGCCTTTTCATTAAAATTATCTTTTATATAGGTATCAATAGGGCATATTCCATCTTCTTCATAAAAATAGATTTTCCACCGATTTTTTACAATGAGCTGCAATGCCATTATTTAACCTATAAGTTAATTATATTGTTTTTTACAAAAAATGTCAACATATCTTTTTTAATATCAAAACATATGTAATTTTATAGTGAAGATGTTAAATTAAAATGGAATATTATTCAATAACTAATTGCAGTTACCTATGTGTTACCTAAAAACAAAAGGCCTCAAGGGGTTGTTTCTTGAAAGCCTTTATTGAATTGGTGGGAGTGGCAGGACTCGAACCTGCGACCTCTACGATGTCAACGTAACGCTCTAACCACCTGAGCTACACACCCATAAAGTATGAGTTGTTTTAACTGAATATCTTTTAAATAGCAAGCAATTTTTTTGATTTTTATCTTTTTTTTGAAAAACATCTTGAACTTTACCCGTCTCTGTGCTATTAACACTCTGCATTTTTACTAATATTAAATTATTTTGCCTATGAGAAAATTTGATGAAAGCGCACCTAAAAGGTCGCCAATTATTTTGAGAAAAAAGAAAACCTCAAGAGCAGCTGTGAAAAATTTTCTGACAAGGAGTTGTGGCGTTGCCTCTCTTGATGAGAAACTGCCTATCACCTCTTTGGTTCCGGATATTTCCGGCGGAAACAAGCCTTATTACACAGTTGTGGCGTGGGCTGAAAACAGGTTTAACAAACGCATTGACAATCAGTTTATCGAAAACAAGACCATCGGCGAATTGATTGATGTATTGTGTCTCTGATTAAAGAAACGAGTTCCTTTTAGCGGACTCGTTTTTTTATTAAATGTTAAGAGGTTTGTCTTATGATTTATGGCGGATTATCAGAGGAACGATGAAGAAATATTTATTTTTAAGTTTTTATATGAGTTTATTGGCGATTTGGATGCAATATCTTATTTTTCCGAATCAAATAATGACGTCTGCTCCGGTTATTTTTATTTTTTCTTTATGCATGTGGTTTGTTTGCCTTAGTTCTGCGCGGCTGATTAATTGCATTCTGATTAGTCTTGTCCATTTATGTTTTATCTCGATACTTTTTTATCACCAATTTTTTAACGAGACCCTGTCTTTTCAGGTTATTCAACAGCAATACCTTGAGGGGTGGCTGGCTTTTGTGCGCGGATTTGAAAATATTTCTTTATCCTATCCCGTTATGTTTTTGTGTTTCAGTCTTGTCGTGACTTTTTGGGGATGCTGTCATTATCATTTCCGGCCTTTCAGAAAAACAATTAAATGCCTTATTGCATTGCCTATTATCATTTTGTTCTTTTTGGTTCGGTATAATTACGAGCAACAGGAATTTTCACAATATGAATTTAATATCACGGCTAAATATTTTGGTTACCCTATTGCTTGGAACTATGAATTAATGACGCAGACTGACCAAAAACAGTTGCAAAAAAAATTAGCAGAAGTTGATAATGAAGATTATTTTTCTGAGACTCTTAACGGTCTTACTCTCAGCAAGCATATTTATATCATTCAATTTGAAAGCTTAGATTACAGCGCCTTAAACAGCGGCGCCATGCCGTTTTTGCAAAGTATTTCTCCTTTGTCTGTTGTTTATCGGATTAAACCTCATTCTAAAAAATCATCTGCCAACTCAGATTTCCAAACATTGACTTTAAAGCCAATTTATCTTGAGAGTCTCGGTGTTATTTATCAGACGATTGCGACTGACTATTATCGGCGACATCAGACATTGCCGCAAATGCTACAAAAACACGGCTATAAGACGTATTTTTATCATGGTAATCAGGGGCGGTTCTTCAATCGCCGAGCACATATCGAAAAAATGGGATTTAGCACCTTTTATTTTCAGGAAGATTTGGCAGATTTTTATCCCTCCGGAGAATGGGGAATTGAAGATGCCGACGTGGTTGATTTTATTAATCATCAGCCGCAAGATGAAAAAAATTTTCATTTTTTCATCACTGTCAGTTCGCATTTTGATTTTAAGATAGGTAAGGCTTACACTCATTATATTCCCAAGCCGGAATCGCTTCGTGACTTGTATCTTAACAGTGTTAATTATGTTGATAGTGCCTTAAAGAAATTAGTTGACCATGCGCCGCAAGATGCTGTTTTTCTTATTTATTCCGACCACGAAAGTCAGACTGACGAAGATGATGAGACGACATTGTTTTTAATTTATCATAAAAACCAAAACCACTCTTTAAGCGGCAATATTTCTGTTCGAGATATTCCAATTATCATTAAACAGCTTCTTAAACAGACGGCATTATAAAAAAGTTAATCTTTTGGGATTATGATGTTTCTACCTGTGAAACTTAGGAGAGTGTGCAGATGTCTGAAAATCATCTGAATTTTACTGTCAATTATAATCGGCTTAAGATATTTGATGAAATCGGTACTGATGATATCAAATATCCTCTTGTTTTATCCGTGCCACATAAAGGACAGGTATTTCCTGAGGAATTTTTACAGACAACCGCCGTCGGGCAAGCCGAGTTGCGGCGCAATGAAGATGCCTTTGTTGATGAGTTGGTGTCAGATGCCGCAAAGCAGGGAATCCCCATGATTGCCATGAATATCGCCCGTGCTTTTATTGATGTCAATCGTGATAAGATAGAAATTGACCCGACTATGTTTTATAACTATCCGCATCCGGAATTGTCAATGGGGCGCCGGTGTCGTGTCGGGCTGGGGGTCGTTCACCGTGTTACGGCTCAAAATCACCCTATTTATAAAGGGCTTCTCGATTATAACGAAGTCATGGCGCGCTTTGAAAAAGTCTATGATGTTTACCATAAACGTTTGCAGCAACTCATCGACAAAGTACTCAAAAAATTCGGTATGTGCTTTGTTTTAGACTGCCATTCCATGCCTTCTGAGATTTGTTCGCTTATGTTGGATACGCAAAAAATAGATTTTTGTTTAGGGACTCTGTTTGAGCAAAGTTGTTTGGAAGAGATGCATGCCTTTTTTAAATCCGGGCTGGAAAAGAAAAACTATTATATTTCAGATAATTGCCCCTATTCCGGTGCATATATTACATTTAATTATTGCCAACCCAGACGAAAAATTTATACCATGCAGATGGAGGTTAATCGCGGTTTGTACATGGATGAACAGTGTTACAAAAAAAATGATTGTTTTTCAACTGTTTGTAATGACATTTCGCAAAATATTTTTGATTTTGCCAATTTTTTACTGGATTTAAAAAAATAATTGTGTTATAGACTCTCTGCTTTGCGCAGTTCGGTGAGTATCTCGGATTGCTACGGCTTTAATTTTGATTGATAAGTATTATATGATATAAGCCGTTTGTTTTTAACTAACCTCAAAAGAATTTTGGTTATTGCCGCTAAGCAGATTGAAATCAGTAAAAAAGGCTGAGGGATATTTGTGGCGCTTTTGAGGATTTAGAGGGATGCGTTTTAGCGTATCAAAAGATTTAATGTTTTTATTAATAACGCTGCTGATGTTGTTGCAGCCCCTGTTTGCCGAGGCGGCGCCTCAGGTGAGAGTGACTGATCCTGCGTTCATTTGTTCCCAAGCGACACGCAATATGGAGAAGAAACATCATATAAAGCAGCATTTATTAACGACAATTTCCAGCATAGAATCCGGTCGATGGAATGAGAAGGCTCAGCAAACTTTGGCTTGGCCATGGACGATTAATGCTCAAGGAAAAGGTTACTTTTTTGACACTAAGGCTGATGCCGTCAAGAAAGTCAGAGAGTTACAGGCTCAGGGAATTACCAGCATTGATGTCGGTTGTATGCAGGTCAATTTGCTGTATCATGGTCATGAATTTGCCAATCTTGAACAAGCTTTTGATCCGGCACATAATGTTGAGTATGCTGCAAAATTCTTACGGAGCTTGTACGAAGCCAATAATCATGATTGGTTAAAAGCTGCGATGTCTTATCACTCCAGTGTTCCGGAAAAAGCTAATATCTATCGTAAAAAAATCGTCGCCGCATTTGAAAAAGTTAAGGTCGGGCATCGTCATTTGGAACTGGCAGATCATCCCAGAGGCAAAACTGCTCTCGCTCGCAACATGAAGAAACCTTTGCGCTTAAAATCCAGCAAGAATCATCTTGTTGTTGCTAACAGCAAATCATCGGGGACCGGAGATAAACCTCTTCCGAAAAAGGCACAACGATTTGATGTACAAGCTTGGCGTGAGGCTAAGCTGGAGGAGTATCAGGTACAAAAACTGTTAGCTCGTCGTTATTAGAGGGGTGTTTACATGGCTATCGGTAAATTTCACAAAGAATATCTTATCAGAAGTTATGAGTGTGATAAGCACGAAAATCTCCGTTTGTTGACGTTGCTTAATATTCTTCAAGATGCTGCCGATACGCATGCCGACGCTTTAGGTGTCGGGTATGAATTTTGTTGTGCTCATCAATTGGCCTGGGTTGCTGCAAATTACCATGTTAAGGTCATCAGGGCCCCCAAGATTCATGAACATATCCATATTAACACATGGCCGAGCGAAGAGCGTAAGTTAGGCGCTATCCGTGATTATGAGATAAGAGATGACAAGGGAGAGCTTTTGGTTCAGGCCTCCACACAATGGGTATTGATTAATGTTGAGAGTAAACGGCCTCAAGCAATACGAGCGAATTTGCCGGCTTATACGGTGTTAGATGAAAAAGCAGACCCCTTTGAATTTACAAAATTGATTATGCCGGAGAATTTTCAGCTCCAAAAGCAATTTGCCGTTCGTTTTGATGATATTGACGTTAATAACCATGTCAACAATGCTGTTTATCCTTTATGGATCAGCGAATCGCTGGAGACAACTTTTCGCGATACTCACGCAATTGCCGAGATTGAAATTGCTTTCAAGAAGGAAACTTTCGCCGGCGAAACCGTTATGGTTTCATCGGTACTTGACGGGCTTGTCTCTCATCATCTCGTCACCTGTAGCGATGACGGTCGAGAGTTAGCGCGTGCGATTGTTCGTTGGACAGGTATCTAAAACGCTTGTCAAAATCTTTTATATTTGTATAATGGCTCTACTTTAGAACTCTTTGTAGTAAGGACTGTCTTTTATGGAATCGCAAATTTCTACACTTCATAACGGTCTGCGTGTTGTTACGTCTAGCCGTCCGCATTCGGAATCCGTCACACTCGGCATTTGGGTTAATACCGGAGCTGCTTATGAACGGGAAGATATTAATGGTATTTCCCATTTTTTGGAACATATGGTTTTCAAAGGAACGGAAAAAAGGTCGAGCTTGCAAATTTCGGAAGAATTTGAAGATGTCGGCGGACAATCAAATGCCTACACTTCCAGAGAGTTTACAGCTTTTTATGCCAAAATGCTCAAACAAGATACAGAATTGGCTATCGATATTTTGGCTGATATTGTTCTTAACTCTAATTTTCCGCAAGAAGAGTTGGAAAAGGAGCGTGAAGTTGTTGTTCAGGAAATTAAACAAACGATTGATACGCCTGATGATATTATTTTTGACTACTTGCAGGAGCAGGCTTTTTCAGGGCAAGCCATCGGACGCACCATTTTAGGACCGGCCGAGAAAGTTCGTTCTTATGACGGCAGGACACTCAATGATTACCGAAAAAGCAACTATGGCGCACATAATACCGTTGTTTGTGCGGTCGGCAACATTAATCACGATGCTTTTGTAAAAATGGTTGAACAACGAATGGGACAAATGCAGCCTTATGCGCATTTTGAAAAAGACAGTCAAATCTACCATGGCGGCATTTTCTCGGAGAAAAGAGATATTGAGCAGGCACATATGGTCTTAGGTTTTCAGGGTGTTCCTTATGGCTCACCAAATTACTATCCGACAATTGTTTTTTCTACCCTGTTCGGTGGCGGGATGTCGTCTCGTCTTTTCCAAGAAGTAAGAGAAAAGCGCGGGCTTGTCTACTCCGTTTACAGTTTTTCGAACTCGCACACACAAAACGGTTTGTTTGGTATTTATGCCGGGACGACAAAAGAAGAACTTAAGCAACTTATGCCGGTGGTTTGTGAAGAAATTCGCAAAGTTCGTACGGATTTGGTCAGTGAAAAAGAGCTCAAGCGTGCCAAGACACAACTTAAAGCCAGTATGTTGATGGCCCTGGAAAGTTCTTCAGCTACGGTTGAGGTACTGGCAAGGCAAATGCTCATCTTTAATCGTATTATCCCGGTTGAAGAGATGGTCGCAAAAATTGATGCCATCTCGCGCGAGGATATTCGCCGTGTTGCCAATACCTTGTTTGCAAGCACTCCTTCTTATGCATTAGTCGGTGATATTGACGGCTATCCGGCTTATGATGACATTAAAAAACTAATCAGAGTTTAGCCGATGGATGTTTTTTTGGTAGAGCCGCGTGGTTTTTGTGCCGGTGTACGCCATGCCTTAGCAATTGTCACAGAAACGCTTGAAAAATACGGTTCTCCGGTATATGTGCGCCATGAAATCGTTCATAATAAGCATGTGATTGATGATCTTAAGCAAAAAGGCGTTATTTTTGTTGAAGAACTTGATGAAGTGGAAGATACCTCTCGTCCGGTGATTTTTTCGGCGCATGGTGTTTCAGCACAAGTCAAACAGCATGCCTTGAATCTCGGTCTTCAGATTATTGATGCAACCTGTCCGCTCGTGAATGCCGTTCACCTCAGAATAAAAAAACTTGAGGAATCCGGGAATGATATTATTGTCATCGGCAAGGCAACTCACCCTGAAATTTTAGGGACAATCGGTCAACTTAAAGACCCGAACCATGCGCATATTGTCTCCTCTCTTGAAGATGTTAATCATCTTCGTTTACCTGAAAATATATCCCTCGGAATCGTGACGCAAACGACCTTGGCTGTTGAAGAGACGAAAGATATTTTGAATGCGTTGCAACAAAAATTTCCGCAACTTTCAAAAGTATCCCATCCTAATATTTGCTTTGCAACGACAAACCGGCAAAATGCGGTGCGTGAATTGGCTCGATTAACACCCAACATTTTGATTCTCGGCTCAAAAAATTCTTCAAACTCAACTCATTTGCGAGAAGCCGCTCTTCGTTATGGGGCGCAACAAGCGTGGTTAGTTGATGATGCCTCCGATATTGATTGGAAGGCTCTGCACACCTGCCAAAGCCTCGGTATCAGCGCCGGGGCATCTGCACCTGAATATTTGGTCGAAGAAGTAATTTCTGAACTTCGACGCCGTTATCTTAATATTAATATTCATCATGTTAAAGTGGCAGAAGAGAAAAGTTCTTTTTGAATGAAGGAGAATACCATGTCTCGTGCGGAGGATATTTTTCAGAAACTGATTTATTTCGGGGAAGAGGCTATTGATGATTTTATTCTCAATATGCAAACAGAAGAATTGTTTTTAGACTTCAAACAATCTATCGCAATTGGCAAAAACGGAACAACGCTACACAAGGATGATCGTAAAAATCTGGCAAAATGCATTTCCGGTTTTGGAAATTCCGAGGGCGGTGTTGTCGTCTGGGGAGTTGAATGTTCTCGAGATATTGATATCGGTGATGTGGCAAAGGCAAAAGTTAAAGTAAAAAATGTCTATCGCTTTTTAAGTTGGCTTGAAAACGCGATTTCCGGGTGTACAATTCCCAGTCATAATAAAGTCCGTAACCATATCATCAGCGTTGATCAGAACGGTGATGGTTTTATTGCAACCTATATTCCTAAATCAGATTTAGCACCGCTGATGTCGACCGTCGGGAATAATATTTATATTCGTTCCGGCTCGAACAATGTTCCGGCTCCCTATTCCGTGATTGCCGGTATGTTCGGACGTCGTCCGCAACCCAATGTCGAGTTGTTGCTTCAGGATAAATCTTTGGAAGTTATCGACAATGCTGATGAAGATATTCTTTATCCGCAAAGTATTGATAATCCTCCTGAAAAATCGCTTAAAATCAGTTTTTCCATTAGAGGGCGCAATGAAAGCAATGTGATTGCTCGGGAGCTTTATTTGTCGTGTGATGTCACCTCAACCGGTAGTGATTATAATAAAGTTTTGTTCCGCAACTATAACCAAATGGATTATATCCCGAATTTGGACGGCAATCTCAACATCATTACTCGTCCGGACTTGCGTTTGCCCCCCCTGGGGAGTATTAAATTCACTAATGTTGATGTCGTTCTTTCTCCGCTAGTTGATGAGGATTTGCTTATTAACGGCGTTATCGGAGCTGATGGTGCCGCTCCAAAAAATTTCCGGCTCCATATTCCCAAAAACAAGTTGCGCTCGTTTGTAGCGAAGTCTTTTCGTGAGGAAGAAAATAAACAAGCTTTGCTCACCGAATTTTTTAATGATTATATGGTGATGTAATGGCGAGAATCGAGATTTTTACAGACGGTGCTTGCTCGGGGAACCCCGGTCCCGGCGGATGGGGCGCTATTTTGCGCTGGAAAGATACGGAAAAAGAGCTCTCCGGCGGAGCGGTCGAAACCACAAACAACCGTATGGAGCTTACGGCAGTCATAGAGGCTTTGAGGGCACTTAAAGTAAGGTGTGTGGTTTCTCTGTATACTGATAGTAAATACGTGATGAACGGGGTGACGCAGTGGCTTCCTAATTGGAAAGCTAATCATTGGAAAACCGCTAATAAAAAGTCTCCGGTCAAGAATATTGATTTATGGCAGGCGCTTGATGAGCTTCTGCCGCAGCATGAGATTTTGTGGAATTGGGTGAAAGGTCATAACGGGCATCCTGAAAATGAGCGGGTTGATAAATTAGCGCGTGATCAAGCTTTGGCTTTTGCCGAATCAAAAAAAGAGACGGATTAAAACACCGTCTCTTTTTTTGGTTTTGTTGCGGAGTTGATATACTCCTGAATTCTTTCATCACTGATAGTAATCGGAATAAGTTTTGAAGAGCGTTTAATAACTTCTGATGTTTTTATCCCTTGCGGCGTGTTTTGACAACTTCGTTGTTTGTCACGCCCGTAAAGTTTTGCCATCTCCGTCATCTCTTCAAGGCACCAGTTGACAAATGACGGGTACTCCATCAATGCACCGGCATAGTTTTGCAGCTTTTCCAAAAAGACTTGTCTTTTATTGAAACAGTGTCCTGCCAACTCATCTAAGCTCCCTCGGAGAGCACAAATGATGTTGTTTTCCACCTTAAGCCGCGCCACCAGATTTGGTACTTCTTTCCGATAATACTTGAGCAAGATCTCTTGGCGAATTTTGAACACATCGTTATATTCATGATACAGATTGTACAGAAGCAATCTATCATCATTATTATAACGCCGCACTGCAAGTTCAATATCCGCCTCTGTTTCTGAGCGTTTCGCAAAAAATTCCTCCCACTCCGGAAAAGATTCTTCTGACTGACAAAAAACAAGCTGTTTGTTTAAGGTCATCAGCAACCGAATGTCTGTGCCATAAATATATGTCACTTCCAACGTTGCCGGCCAGAGTTTCAATCTCAGATTTGAAGGATACGTCTTACGATTTGCTTGGTTTGGAACAGTAAAAGAATGCCCTTTACCATCAGTCATCGTCACATTTGCCACGCCATACTGAATATGGTTAATGTGGTACGTTTTCTTTCTGGTTCTCATAATTTAAAAATAATTTGGTTTCTGACTAAGATATAATATTTTACGCGAGTCCTGTCAATGATGATTATAAAAAAATCCCTCCTATATAAGGAGGGATTTTGCTATGCTTTATTGTAGTTTGCTCGTTCCTTGAGAAAGAATATAATCCCGAAAGGAATTGAGCATAAATACAAAAATGTTGCCACACCTAAGGTCAGCCATGGTTGGCTGATGACAAAGCTGGCAAACAGCACGACGACTATCATCATCGGCATCAGCATATAAGACGGCACACGCATTTTTTTGGTTGAAATTGTCGGAATCCGACTGACCATTAACATGGTCACAACAGCCATTAATATTCCACACAACACATTTGAGTGTAAGAATGTGTACTCCGGAAATTCAAAACTCAGTAAAACCGGCATAATGCCCAGTGCCGCTGCTGCCGGTGCCGGTACCCCGACAAAGAAATGGTGCCAGTATTCCGGTTGCGGTTCTTCCTCTAACATGGTATTAAAACGCGCCAACCGCATTGCCATACCGATTGAAAACATCAGGCAGAAGAACCAACCAAACTTAGGCAAATCATATAATGTCCACTGATACATCAGAATCGCCGGTGCGACGCCAAAGCTCACAAAATCAGACAAAGAATCCAACTCGGCACCGAATTTGCTTGAGCCTTTGAGCATACGTGCAACCCGACCATCCAAACCATCAAAAAATGCAGCCAAGAAAATGCAAATAACTGCCTTTACCCAATCCTCCTGCATGGTGTAGCGAATGGATGTAACACCGGAACATAGTGCCAATGCCGTTACCATATTCGGCGCAAGTTTACGGAATGGTAAAGCCGTCAGGCGCGGTTTTACCAAAGCAATTGTTTTGATTTTTTCCATTAGCGAATCTCTCCCTTCATTTGCTCTGCATTGTCAGAGAGATTAGCAATTATCGTTTCACCGGCAACCATGGTTTGTCCTAAGCAAACTTGCGGCTCAACACCTTCAGGCAAATAAACATCTAAACGTGACCCGAAACGAATCATACCAAAACGCTCGCCGGCTTTGTACTCTTGTCCTTCCGAGGCATCACAAACAATACGGCGTGCGACAAGACCGGCTATTTGGACGACGGCTATTTCCTTGCCGCTTTTGGTTTTAACGGAAAGAAGTTGACGTTCATTGTCTTTACTGGCTTTATCTAAAGTTGCATTCAAAAATTTGCCGGGCACATAAACAGATTTGATGATTTTACCGTCAACCGGTGAGCGATTAACATGGACGTTGAATACACTCATAAACACGCTGACGCGGGTAAACTTCTTATCCCCTAAGCCTAATTCTTCCGGCGCTTTGACTTTGGTAATCATCTGAACAATACCATCTGCCGGAGAGACGACAACATCAGCAACTGAAGGGGTTACGCGCTCAGGATCTCTGAAGAAATAAAAGCACCATACCGTTGCGATGATACCTAACCACCCTAAAGGCTCCCAAATCATTGCCAATAACGCTGTTATTGCAGCAAAGATGCCGACAAACTTCCACCCCTCTTGGTGAATATTCGGAAGAATGTAGCGACGCCATGAAATTTCTATTGTTTTCATATTCATTTCCTTATTCATAAGATTAGTATTTGATTTTACCGTGACGCTGTCAACTGCCGTAAAATCATTTCTAGCTAAGCATATAATCTTTGAAAAAACAAGTTTTATATCAAAAATGTCCCATAAGTGATTTTTTTGTTGCAATTCAAAAAGAATATATGTATAAACAACACTGTTAAGCGCTTGTGGCGGAATTGGTAGACGCTGCAGACTTAAAATCTGTTGTCCGCAAGGACGTGCCAGTTCAAGTCTGGCCTAGCGCACCATAAAAAAACGCCCCTTTCGAGGGGTGTTTTTTTATGGTTTATGTCAGATTTGATTTGAACTGGTGAAAGTGCCAGTTCACCCAAGCTTTCAGGCGGGCGAAAGAACGCCGGTATGCGTTAGCTTAGAAGGCGCAGGGCGGCAACGAGTAAATTTGAATTTACGAGTTGTCAAGTCTGGCGTGTTTTGTAAAAAAACACAAAACTAGCGCACCAATAAAAAACCTCCCTAAAAGGGAGGTTTTTTGGTGTCTGCCGGCCAGACTATCGTCTTCTTGCTCCTAAATAATTCCCATTTTTTGCGCCATTATGACCGCTTGTGTGCGATTGGTTGCCCCGACCGAGCGCAACAGCGCATTGATATGCAATTTAACCGTTGCCTCAGAAACCCCCATTTGATAAGCAATTTGTTTGTTTGACAAGCCTTGAGCAACCAACCCCAATACTTGATTTTGGCGATTGGTTAAGGTTTTAGCGGTTCGGGCGGTACTGTCTTGCATCACGACACCTGCCGCCGGTTGCAAAACAGATGGCGGCAAATATGTTCCACCTTCCAAAACTAATTGTAATGCTTTTTGCAAAATTTCCGGTTCAGAACGTTTAGAAATAAAGCCGCTGACACCGAGCTCTAAGCTGCGACGTATGGTTCCGGCATCCTCACCTGCAGAAACAACAATTATTTTTGCTTGCGGTGCTTTTTCTTTTATTTCGGTCAGGGCTTCCTGCCAATTCATATCCGGCATATCGATGTCCATAACAACTAATGATATATGATTGTCCGTCTCGATAAATTTTAGCATTTGATTGTAGCTTGAGGCCTGCAAAATAATACATTCAGAATTGACAGCCTCGAGCTGAATACTCAGATTATCCCTAAATAAGGCATGATCGTCAGCGATAAGAACTTTCATAAAAAAACCTCCTTTGAACTTGCAAAGACTTTTTACTCAGATAAAACAGTCTGTGTTAGATAAAGAAATAATTCCTTTCTAACGAATTTAAAGGCACGGCTTATTTTTTAAGACAAGTTATTTTATAATTCTATCGGTTTGGCATAGGTTCCTGCCAAACGCAGACGTTTGAATACTTCAGGTATTTCTTGTTTTTGGAAAGCTTCTGCACTCACAAAACCTTTAACCTCAATCAAGCTGAATTTGCTTTCCGCTTCGCTCACCATCGCCGCAATTTTAGCCTCCTCGTAGCCCATTGATAACAGTGTCTCGACAATTAGCGAATTGCTGACATCTTTGTCTGTCTCTGCCGTAAACAAACTATTGTCAATGCCGCTGGCATCTGCCGGTGACAAAGAGACGACATACGCCTCATTGGCAATCGGCGTACTAAGATTACGAACAAATGGGAGTTTAGCAACAATGTTCAGGCTTTCTTTTTGAGGATCAGTTGCTAAAGCGCTCCACCAAGGTTGAGCATTCATCTCCTGATTGTTGCTCGGAATGATTGCCAAATCTGCTTCATGTTGACTGACCATATTAAAGGTCTGGCTGAAACTGCTCATAAAAGAAACATCTAGATAACTGCCGAAATGTTCTTGAACCTGATGCATCAGAGATGTGTCATTTTCATCACCGAAAACAGCAATTTTGAGCTTTTCTTTCATATTGACGCTGGCACTTAAAATCTCTCGCCAGATTTTGGCAACCACATATTGCGGGAAATCTCCGGTATGATATTTGAGCATACGGCGAATCCCCATCGCTTCCTGCCCTAAGATATTTTCTATACGAATTGGGCGAGAGTGCTTTTTAACCAGATCGGCACGCTGCATCAAGAGATTGTACAATTCTATATCAATCTTTTCTATCTGCTTATTAATGTCGTTATCTTTGTTCATCTGCTGTTTCTCCCGACTCGTATTTCAGAAAAATTACTTTAGCCAATCCATATTTACGCTCATTTTGCACAGAATAGCAAGACGGAACTGCAATTTTTTCATTTTTTTCGACCTCGATAAGGCAAAGAGCCCCTTCTTTGAGCCATTTTTGGCGGTGCAAATTTATCAGTGCCACCTCACTCAAACCTTTATTGTATGGTGCATCCATAAATAAGATATCATACGGTTGCTCTGCAACGGGCAATGTCGAAACATCGGCTCGTTTGACCATTATTTTGCTCTGCTCGGCAGGAAACAGTGCCACATTTTTTGTCAGGCTTTTGGTATCAATATCTATCAGGCACACGTGTTTTATGCCCCGAGATATCGCCTCTAAGGCAAAAGCACCGGTACCGGCAAAAACATCTAACAATGTATATTCCGACCACGGATTTTCAAGCTGAGAATTAAGAATATTAAACAGCGCCTCTCGGGCTCTGTCCGAGGTTGGTCGTACCTTATCGGAATCGGGAGAAAACAGTTTTTTACCGCGATATTGCCCGCCAATAATTCTCATAGTGCAAACTTTCCGCCCAGCTGTTCTTTGAGGACTTTTTGCGGCACTTCTTTCACTTCGCCTTTTTTGAGGCTACCCAACTGAAATGGTCCGTATGACAAACGCAATAAACGGGCAACCTCTAAGCCGACAGATTTCATTAATTTACGAATCTCGCGGTTTTTACCCTCGTTCAATGTCACACTCAACCAGGCGTTTGTGCCCTGCTCGCTTTCTATTGTTACTTTGACCGCTCCATAATGCACACCGTCAACCACCGCACCGTTCTCCAAATCAGCCAACTTTTGCTTATCAATCGTGCCGTGGACTTTGACTTTATAGCGTCTTGTCCAAGCGTTTTGCGGCAATTCCAGCGTTCTTGACAATTCACCATTATTGGTCAACAAAAGCAATCCCTCGGAGTTTAAATCAAGCCTCCCGACAGAAATGACACGCGGCAAACCGGCCGGCAGATTATCGAATACCGTCGGGCGATTTTGGGTGTCGTTATGGGTTGTCACTAACCCGACCGGTTTGTAATAAAGCCACAAGCGTGTTTGTTCGGGGGCGGAAACCTTTTCTCCGTCCAATTTTATTTTTTCGGTCCCCTCAACATTAAACGCCGGCGACTCGATGATTGTCCCGTTAACGCTGACACGTTGCTGAGCAATCAGTTTTTCTGCCTCGCGGCGCGAACATACACCGGCTCGGGCTAAGTATTTGGCAATTCTTTCGGTCATAACTTTCTCTACTTTCCTCCCTTGATAGGGAGCATATTTTCCGCTTTCCCTCCCTTGATAGGGAGGGTCAGGGTGGGTAGATACTCCAGAAAACAGTACCCCTCCTAACCTCCCCTCAAACAGGGGAGGAATTTTGAGTCCTTATTAACTATTCCTTTTGATATTGCTGATATCATACTTTGCAGGATTAATCAACTATTCGTTTGTATGATGAATAATGCAGAAACATATATGAGGCGCGCGCTTGAATTGGCGCGTCTTGCCGCAAGTCAGGATGAAGTCCCGATTGGCGCTGTCGTTGTAGACCCCGAAAGCGGGGAGGTTGTTGCCGAATCGCATAATATGAGCGAGCACGGCGGAGAAGCAACAGCCCATGCCGAAATGTTGGCTATGCAACAAGCCTGTCTGAAATTGGGGCAAAAACGTTTGTGGAATATGGATTTGTATGTCACTTTAGAGCCTTGTACAATGTGTGCGGCGGCAATTTCGTTTATGCGAATCGGAAGAGTGTTTTTCGGGGCGACTGATGAAAAAGGCGGGGCGATTGTTTCCGGTGTTCGATTTTATGAACAACCGACTTGTCACCACAGGCCAGAGGTTATCAGCGGAATTTGCGCGGAAGAATGCGGAAAGGTGCTGAAAGATTTTTTTATGAAGAAAAGGAAAATGTAGAGTGCGCGACCGCTCAAGCGGCTTGCTCACGATGTTTCCCGAATCAAGTTCGGGTATGACGAGAGGAGTTCTGTCATTCTGTGGCTCGATGCTGTAACTTTCTCTCTTCGTCTGTCATTCCGTGGCTTGACCACGGAATCCACGTTGAGGCGCGTAGGGAGCAACTAGCGTGAGCTAGTTGGGGATTGCGCCTGCGCAATCTTTGTGTTATACATAAGGCATGAAGTTCAAAAAGC
>CACYYO010000007.1 GCA_902778645.1 uncultured Rhodospirillales bacterium
AGTTACGTTGAAATGGCGTAACGCTTTGTAAATGTCAAAGATCTTTCTTCTCATAATGCAGTTGTTTCTCGACTTTAACGAGCAGAGGTTCTCTCCGGCGTACATTAAATGATTACTGATATATATGTATTCTTTGTTTGCACAAAGAACCAATTTCCAATTATATATTCATAATATGATTTGTAAGTACGATATTAGACGAAAATTTTTGCAAATGCAAGCAAAATTTATGATTTTTAGCCATTTAAAAACAATAAAGCCACAAAAAAAGCTGCCGGATTTTACTCCAACAGCTTTTTTAATTCGATTAGGGTTAATCTTTCTTCTCAGGTATCCAACCTCTTTTTATTGCCTCACGGCGAACATCGTCAGCAAGGTGGAACTTACCCAAGCACCATTCCTGTGGGCTAACTTCGTTGTGATAATACATCAGAATACATGCATCTGCTCTTTCAGGCAATTCAAGCATGCGCTTGTGCAAATTTTCCGGTATAGGCCGATACGTGATGTAGTTGAAAATCAACTTACCGGCATTTGGATAATCAAACACCTTGCTCAATTCTTCCTCCGTCAATTTCTCATTACCGAACATACGCCTTTGTAAATCATCCGGATGATCCACGATTACAGAGTCGCGTAAGCTCCTCAAGACCAGATTCTTGTCCAAAAACTCCTTAATGTCATCACTGACAATTCCGAAGTTCGGTTCATACTCAAAAATCAACTGCGCCATTGTCCTGTCAGAATTGTGGCTCAAGATGTGAAGAATTGCTTCAGCATCAAGAGTGTGACCGGTCTTGTGAAAGACATGATACTGATCAAGTCCCATTTCCATCTGCGCCTGCGGGCAGATATCCTTGGTCGTTTCGCAGAATGCCAACCACGCATCGGTCTGCTTGGTGCCGCGCTGAGACTTTGTGAACACGCGCTGTTCGTAAATCTTTTGACGCTTTTCAACTTCCTCCTTGAATTGAGCAGAAGTCTGAGCCCCTAAGATTTTTTTGAGTAAATCCTTGCCGAGACCGCAACGCTCAACATAGTCACAGAAAGCCGATCTTGTGTTTCTATAAAAACTTGGCACACTACTGCCGGCATACTCAGATAAAATCACAACTTGATCTTTCGGAAGCGTTCCGCGCTTGAGGTAATCGCCCAGAGCTGACATATCGTCTTTTTCAATGCTTGCACGGATAAAGGCGCAAAAGAGATTGTAGCTCATGTTGATATACGCATCCTTAGCGGAAATGGCGGTAGACATCGCATTGAGAGTGTTGATAGTTGCAATATACTCTTTGAACCCTTCAAAATCTTTGCCTATAACCTTTGCTGAAGTGCTGATAGACATTGCGTTGAGAGTTTTGTCTGAGTGACTGACATTGTAGTAGTAATCTAACTGCTTATCATCTGTCAGACAACCTATCTCCTTGCTAGTGTACCAATACTTTGCCCAGAGCCACGGCCATTTCTTTGCCTGCCGTGTAAAGAACTCTTGAGACTTCTTATCGTAAAGCTCGTTCCAATGTGCCACATTCCTTGCCCAACGGGGCTTGAAGATGTTCAGCACGAACAGCGTGAGAGGGTTGAAAATCAGGAGTAACTGCACTTTCCACAGAAATCCAATCAAGTAGAAAAGTTGTGTTGTCACGGGTAAGTCAAAAAATGACTTTGAATTGTTTGTAGTAGCCATAATGTAAAAAATTTGAAAGGCTCGCCCAGTTCCTCGTAGGCAAAAGTTGTTAAGATTGTCTGGGGGAACTTAATACCTGCACGAAGCAGTTACCAGACAGACAATCTGCTCCGAACATAATCAAAACCAATTCTGAAATACCGTAACATCACCCTATAGTGCCAAAGCCCTAATCGGATAATAATAAATCAAAACTATAGAATATAATTACTCGTAAAACATAGTCATTATACCATTAGCCAAAAAATTTGTCAAGAGGTTAAAAATATATTCAACGAGTTTTAAATGATATTTTTTAAATTTTGCTTGCTTTTTCGATAATTTTCGTCTATAATCGTTTTCAGAATTGAAATTATAATGTATTTATTCTAAAATTTAGTGCAAGCCGGAGAGAACCTCCGCTCGTTAAAGTCGAGAAAATGTTGCGTATGAAAAAGTTAATCTTGATGTTAATTGCCGCGCTCAGCGTAGCATTAACTGGTTGCTCTTGCTCTGCTTTTGACAGCGACCCGATTGAGCCGAACATCATCGGCACCGGCAATGTGCAATATGAGGTTAAAAGCGGAACTTGGTTTGTGGTTGTTGACTCAACTCAATACTTCGTTGCCACTGTGACTGTTCCTAAGGACACTCCACATTCATCTGGCAAAACGCAGAATATTGAGCCGGTTGAGGGAATGCTTGTGACCATATTCACTTCGCCGCGCGAGACCGGAGTGCAAGCCGTTACCGGTAAACAATCAGCCGAGCAAATTGAGGAATTATACCACACCAATTCAACTGTCGAGATTATTCTTCTTGGACTCTTACTGTTGGGCTTTTTAGGTCTTGGGGCGTGTTGGCCCAGAACAAAAAAAGTTCCTGTGGTAAATGCTGATGTTTGAAATCAAAATCTCCCCCGTTGCTTAACCGCCGCGAGGGATTTTTTTATTTTAAATCAAAATTTGCTTGCATTTGCGATAATTTTCGTCTAAAATCAGCTTCAAAATCAAATTATAATGTTTAATTATTAAAAACCTCGTGAAAAGGCACGAGTAACTATTGCTTATGAAAAATATTTCAAATGCGGTAATCAATGAGCTTGCAACATTATTGGCAGAGTATTTGCAAGGCTCTAAGGTTGCTTCTTCTCAATCTGTATTACACATCAGAGCTGATGATATTAACAAGATGGGATACATAGAAGTAGCTAAGGAGAAAATATCCCCTGCTTTATGGGACTATAATGTGTTAGTCGAGTATCCGATAGCTGATGCTTCTACCAGATTTGTTATGCACGGTAATAATTTTGTGTGTAAACAATTAGCTGAACGCTACGGCGGACGTATATCAAACGGGAAGTATTGGATACTCTACAATGAACCCTTAGACAACTACAATCACGGCTATAAGGAAAAATTGCCTGCAGCTGAAGAAATTGTTGGTTACATAGAAAGAATGTCTCAATGATTGTGATTGAACAAGTATTTGAGTAATATTTACAACTTAAAGGCTTATGAAAAGAATTAAGACCGAAGACGGTAAACTTTACGACATTCCGGTTATTCTGATTATCAGCGATGCCTGCACACATGAACAGCAAGAAGCTATCCATTCTGCTTTTTTTTGAGGCAGTAGAACGCGTTTATGGTGTCGGCTGGGGCAGAAAAGGATACCAATGGGTTTACGTAGATGAATGGAATACTTCTGTAGATGTACCAAGTAATCCGTTTTATATTGCGCATCCGGTTGGTGAGGAATATCGTCAGAAGTACGATGAAATGGTTAGAAAAGCAGTTGATAAATTTCGTCCGTATATTGAGGCAAGCCATTTTGCCAATGATACATTTGCACATCAGTACTTTCCCAATGTGCGAGATGAAATACGCTCCTCGGTTACCCAAGCGGCTTTCCCTGGGCTATATCTACTGTGTTATGATCCCATCTCACAGCTTCCCTTGGATGTTCCGCGGGATGAACAATGGAAGTTAATGGCCTACATGATACGACAGTTCCATCGCAAACGTGCTTGGATAGATGCCGTTTTTGTAGATGCCGTTAATCACGACCAGTATCGTCCGCAAGATTCCTATGAGGCTTCGGCTATTCCGCCGGTTCTTGAGAACTTGCCGGTTACCATCTTCAATTCGCCGGAGCATCTGACCGAGTTGCTGATTAAGGACAAGGTGTTCTTAAGCGTGAAGGAATTCACGCCGCCAATCAAGAAGTAATTTAGTGTTTAACTCTTTAATACAATGCTTATGGCAAAGAAAAAATTGATAATTAAAGGTGCGGTAACAGAAGTCCGAGTTGTTGACTCACGTATAGTGATTGTTTTTGTAAAAGCCAGTTCTCCGGAGCGCATCCAGAACAAAATTGTTCGTTTCTGGATTGACGACAACAATTACGCTCACTGCTTAGCTGATTATGGGGTGTGGGCAAAGCTTGCTGTTGGAGATGTTGTGGAAATTACCTGCATCTATAATGGGTATAACACATCTTACGAACTCTATAAGTTGCAATCGGAAGTTCTGGACGCAGACGGTCTCCTACAGGAAGGCTTATGTGCCTGAAGGCTTATGAAGATTACCTTAAAAAATCCCCCGCCGCTTAACCGCCGCGAGGGATTTTTTTATTTGCACTCTGTTCCGATACCTTTTTTAAATTCCAGTTTCCGGCTGACGTGGTTTAATAAGTCTTTTTCGTGTGAAACGGCAATAATAGTCTTGTCGCCATAAGCCGAAAAAATGTAATTCCAAATATTTTGCGTAGTCGCAGGATCCAAATTAGCCGTTATCTCATCCAAGACTAAAATATCCCTATCAAGCAAAAGTCCGCGAGCCAAAGAAATCCGTTGCTTTTCACCGGCAGATACTTTTACACCTTTTTCGCCGATGTCGGTATTGAGATTACCGTTCATACGTGCTACAAGCTCATTTAAGCAACAGCCGTCTATCACTTTTTGCAATTTATCTGCCGGTATGCGCTTACCCATGACAATATTGTCGTATAAGGTCATATCAAACAGTTCAACATCCTGCGAAATATAGGTAATATGGTCGTCAAAAAAAGCTGTCGGCAAGTCTTTATAATCAACATCATCAACCGTAATTTTACCTTTTGCCACCGCAAATTGATTGGTAAATAAGTTCAAAAACGTGGTTTTACCTTCGCCGGATTTACCGGTAACGGCGATATGGTCGCCTTGATGAATGGTAAAATCAGCCACTTTATGCGAGAACAGATTGCCGTCTTTGGTATATTCAAAATAAGTGTTGTCAAACTTGATTTTGTGCCATTTTTTAATGTTCTTTTGAGAAGTTGTTTTTGGCTTATCTTCCCCCAAATGCTCGGCTAAGATACGGCAATCCACACCGGCACGTGCAAGTTCCGTCATTAATGCCATAAGTTGCAAACCAAGCTCGGCGATTTTGCTTTGAATGGCGGCAATCATTACAATTATTTCAACGCCTTGTCCGGTTTTAATAAACTGATAAACATAATATCCGATCGGCAATAAAAACAACACATTGATAAATGTTTCAATAAAGCCGTATTGATAGGCATTGTAGTGCATGGTTTTAATGCAAGAAGTGAAAACTTTTTCGCCTTTATCATCGAGTTTTTTATTTACAAATCCTAACAAATTCATCTTTTTGACTGAACGGACATTGTATAAAAAATCAATAAAGGTTTTACCGTAAGCAACAAAACTCCGATTATAATTTTCAATGTATTTAATTCGGCGGCTGTATAAAAAGCGGATAATTAAGCACATCAGCACCAAAGAAACCGCAAAATACAGAAACAGATAAACCGATAACAACCATGTGTAAATCAGAAAACAAAAAGTAACGATAAAAATGCCGATGTAATGGAACGGTATCTCCCAGAGCCAATCTTCCAACGCCTTACATACATTGGTTAAAGCCGTTGCAAAATAGCCAACGCTGTTTTGCAGATGCCATTCGTACGGTTTATTGAAAATTTTGCCGTAATAAATCTGCCGCAGGTTAATCGGTAAAATGCGCGAAATTTGCTCGCAACTAAATCGCCAAACATAGCGAAAAACAATCAAAGCCACCGCTAATATTACCATGGCATAAAAATAAAACAGCGTTTTTTCAATATTATGCTGTGAAATTTGTTTAATCATCTCTGAAAGAGCCAACGGCGTAAAAAAGGTTATTAAGCCAAAAGCAACACCAAACATATAACTTAAAATCAAGCGAATTTTAGTATCTTTGTTTGTCGCCGAAATCCAAATCAAACGAAGTGCAATTATAAGTGTCTTTAACATTTATTTCCTTATTTAGATTACAAGTTACACTTCTTTATAACACCGGTTTCAATCATAAGACAAGCAAAAATAAAGTTTTGTTATCGTTTGGGGTTGCTTTTATTGTAAAAATATGCTATAATCGCAGAAAATTAAGTTTAGAAAAGGACATCACTATGCAAGACAAACTTTTAATAACTGAGGAAACATATTATTCTGATAAAAAAACTATCAATGAGGGTGCTTGGAAAATAACAAGTGTAGCTTATGGAGTTGCCTTTAACTTAATGTTGGAAAAATTACAAGAGCAAGGAGTTAATATTCCCGATAATATTAAATTGGTAGAAAACGGTAGTATGGAAGAGGAAGCTTTCCATCAATTAAATAAAATTGTAGCACGTGAAAAAGGTTTGACACCTGATGATGTCGTTTGGGAAACAGAAAGCCTTAAAGCAAAGGCAAAAGCAGCTTATGCAAATAAAAAAGAATGGACTGAAACCGGTCCCGAATTCAGTTGGGAAGAAAATACAGGTTATAGATATTGGGATGCGATGCATAACAATGAATGGAAGAGAATAACAAAAAAAGATGTCGAAAATTGCGAAATATTATATAACACTGAAAAAGGTATGTTTGAAGTTAACCTCAAAAAAGTTATTGATGGCATTAAAGAAAGAGAAAAAGGCATAGCTCTTGTTAAAGAAATGAAAGGCCGAAACTTGGTTAAATAACTGATAGTAAATTTCAATGCAATACAGAAACCGTTTGATTTAATCAGCGGTTTTTTTTAACTAAAATTTATTTTTTAATGCTTATACTTGCCGCACAAGAGGTAGTTAAATGACAGATAAACGATATACGGCCGTGTTGGCGACTTTATTTGATTCGGCTTCCGATGCCACTCTGGACTATGCCGTCAGCCGTCACAATATCCATAAAATGGTGTTTTTACTCTCGCTGATTGCCGGTATTGGGCAAGTGGCTATCGGTGCGTTTATCGGCATTGATTGCACATTTAAGGCCTTGCCGTATGTGGCGCTTCACGGCATATTGATTCTGCTCGGTTATATCTGCTTTTTGAAGGCGTTGAAATATACGCCGATTGCGCTGATTGGCTTGGTGCAAAGCAGTGAGCTTTTTTTCACCACCATTATTGACTGTATGCTCGGTTATTTAACGCTTTCAACGCGTTTTTTGGCATTATTGAGTTTGTTTGTGTTTGCCATCGCGCTGTTTTATATCAACTGTATCAAAAACGAAAATACTTCGGTTAAAGAGGTCAAGCCCATCGGGATTGTGCTGACACTCGGCACAATGTTCTTGTATGTGGTGGCAACTTATCTGATTAAGATATCGGCGGCGTATGGGGCAAGCGAAATCACGCTCAACCTCGG
This sequence comes from uncultured Rhodospirillales bacterium, assembly GCA_902778645.1. Classification (GTDB taxonomy): domain Bacteria; phylum Pseudomonadota; class Alphaproteobacteria; order RF32; family CAG-239; genus Scatocola. The sequence continues at coordinate 7,340 of CACYYO010000007.1, forward strand.
CTATTATGTGGCGGCGTTGCCGTATTTCGGCTACCTTGCGCTTAAAGGCAAAGATGACGATACAAAAAACACCGCCAATCCGCGCTGGTATAACGGCTTTTATTTTCTGGCCTTTGCTATCGGCATTTTGGAAACGATTTTTTATGTGTTGGAAACGTTCAGCTTTATTAACGACACGCCGACCATCGTGATGGCGATTAAGCAAATGGGGATTTTCGTGATGTTCTTCCTCTCGGTGCTGTTTAAAACGGATAAATTCACGCCGCAAAAACTCCTTGCCCTTATCCTCGGCTTTATTGCCATTACCGGCCTGTATTTTAACTGATTTTTGAACTTGACAAAAGTTTTGGATAATCGTATCTTAACCGATACAAAAATGAATTATAGTGTGAATTATTAAAAATCCTCACGAAAAGGCGTGAGTAGCTATAAGGTTATGGGAAGAAATATTTCAAATGCTGCAATCGATGGGTTGGCAACATTATTGGCGGAGTATCTTCAAGGCTCAAAGATTTCGTCCTCTCAATCTGTATTACACATTAGAGCTGATAACAGTGACAAAATGATGGGACTGATCGAAGTAGCCAAGGAGGAAATATCCTCTGCTTTATGGGACTACAATGTGTTGGTCGAGTATCCGGTAGCTGTTGCCTCTGTGCGATTTATTATGCACGGCAATAGCTTTGTATGTGAACAATTTTTTTATTAATAGATAATTTCTTGAAAGTACAATACTCTTTTTCTGGGTATTCTGACAGAGGAGTAAATTATAGGAGGCAATAAATGGCAAAATATCTTATTGTAGTGGCACACCCTGATGATGAAGTTTTAGGTGCCGGGGGTACAATTTACAAATTAGGAAAGTCCGATAATACATTTGATGTTGCTTATTTATGTGCCAACGTGCAGGCAAGAGCCGGAAGACCGAATGATAAGCAGTTGGAAGAAGATATAATCAAAAGCACAAAATTATTGAAAATAAACAATGTATATAAGGGAACCTTTCCCAACATCAAAATAAATACCACTCCCCATTTGGAGGTTGTTCAGTTTATTGAACAGACAATTATCAGTAGTGAACCGGATATAATTATAACCCATCATCCTGCAGATACAAACAATGACCATTATCAAACGTCTGTAGCCTGTCAGGAGGCAATCAGGCTGTTTCAGCGCAGAAGTGATATAAAACCGATAAGTGAAGTATGGTATATGGAAGTGCCGTCCTCTACGGAATGGGATATAAATTCATCAATTCACAAATATAATCCCAATCTTTTTGTGGAAATAGAAAAAGCAGGGGTTGAACAAAAAATAGCGGCTTTAAACGCCTATTCCGGTGTTATGAGAGCATATCCCCATCCGCGAAGTGTAGAAAATTTGTCGGCTTTGGCAACATATCGCGGAGCTCAAGCGGGGCTTATGTATGCCGAAGCGTTTGAATGTGTGTTTAGGAGAATAACTCAATAAAAAATCCGACTGGAGAAAAAAATGAATGATTCATATAACGGGCATAAGATTATAGTTTTTGCGCAAGAGCATTACAATCCGTTAGGGCAGATAAGATCACTCGGAGAAAATGGAGTAAATCCGATATATTTTTCCATAAAAAGAGGACAAGAAATAGCTGTTTATAGTAAATATATTTCCAAACTTCATCGCGCAAATACACTTGAAGAAGGATACAACACTTTGTTGCGAGAATATGGGAATTTTGATTATGATCATCGACCTTATATATTGTTTTCCGACGATAAATGCATGAGTTTTTTTGATAATCGCTATGATGAATTGAAAGATAAATTTATTTTATTCAATGCATCATCTGCGGGGCATATCAATCATTATATGAATAAGTATAATATCTTGCAAGTGGCCAAAGAATGCGGATTTGATATTCTTGATTCTTGGCTCGTCAAGAAAGGAGAGATTCCGAAAAATATTCAATATCCGATCATAACAAAGGGCATAAATCCAAGTACAGGCGGATATAAATCAGACGTTTTTATTTGCGAAAATGAAAAAGAATTAACACAAGCTTATAAAAAGATTATCAGTTCCGAGGTCTTAATTCAGAAATTTATTGATAAAGAAAACGAATATGCATTGCAAGGATTTTCCGTAAATAACGGAAATAATATTTTAGTGGCAACCGCAATTAATTTTAATTATCTCATAAAGGGCTATTACAGTCCGTACATGAAAGTTTCAGTGTTTGATAATAAAATTATAGATGAAAAACTACGTTTGCTAATAAAAAAAACAGGTTACGAAGGTATTTTTGAAGCAGAATTTTTAATCGATAAAGATGGAAAATATTATTTTCTGGAAATTAATTTCCGTGCTTCGGCATGGAATTATACCGGAGCTGCCGTAGATATGCCCTTGTCTTATTTGTGGGTAAAATCCATGGATACTGGAAGTATTGATGCGCGTGATTATAAAAGATTTGATGATTTTATGTTTATGTCTGAAGCAATCGATTTCGGCAAACGTGTCGATACCCAAAAAATCAGTTTGATTCAGTGGTTATTTGAATTTAAGCAGGCAAAAACGTGCTTATTTAATGAAAAAGATCCTCAGCCGTTTATGAACATAATTAACGATTGGGATAAATTTAAGTAGTATTTTATACTCATTAAAGTTCCGGTAGATTCCGGCAAAAAAATATTATTCGAAACTCTTTAAGAGGTTTTGTTTATGTGAACAGGTGTTTGAAATCACGTTCGTAAATTGCGAGGTAAGCATCACCAATTCCTAAGAGAGAAAGTGTATACTTTCTCTTTTTTTATTTTAGATCATTTACTCTTATAGGCTAGAATCAGCCTTTGTTAATTTGGATGTTTTAGCAATTGCTTCAACAAATTCAGTTTTGTTCATGGCAAATGTTCCTTTCATAACATTAAGTTTTTGGGGATTTATCTTATCCCTAATAAAGATTTGAGCCATTTTTCGAAGAAAAGTCAAACAAAAACTTTTAATTTGCACAAACTGCATCATAAACCACATTATTCCTGTCAATTTGTCTGATTGTTTCTGCCGTATCAGCCTCATAATCGGCGTATATCGGCTCATAAAGCAGACAATAGTTACCGTTTATATTTGTTGTGCAAGCGTTTAATCCTATCAGGATCAGACAAATTATGGCGGGCATCCTGAGCTTTTTTAATTGCATTGTTTTCTCCTTTCATTTTTTTGTTTTCTGCCGTGTTAGTAGCGTTATGATAGCCAAACGCGTATAAAAATAGAGCGATAGCTCCGAAAACCACCGCTCTAAACCTCTTCATCAGATTTAATAGGTTTGTCATCCTTGATTTCCTTTCGATACATTCCGATATCACGCACACCGCTGATTCCGAGCATAATACCGAGAGAGGTCAACAACTGCTCCCAATCGATAATGTCGGCTTTGAAATACGGCGCAATCACACAGTTATGAAAAAATCCGTAACACAAAATCCACCCGATAAGAGGAATCCATGAACGGTTGTTTAATTTTCGCATAAATCTATTCCTTTCTGGATTGTTTCATCAGAATAAGGCTGAATACCATTTTCCATACGTATCACTGCCTTGATAAACACGGTTAAAACGCCACGTTCCTCAATATCAATAACTGTGTCAGGATAAACACCGATTTGCTCTGCCACCGTTTTGATATAGGCCTTTGTTTGGTTTTCATTCGGTGGCGCATAACGGCTGATTATCTGCCGGACAGTGTTTAAGCCGTGAATTTTCTTATAATTTATCAAAACCTTGGCAAGTGCACGAATGCCGTACGTTGGAGCAGTAAAAACACAAAAGGCAGGATCAATGTTCCTGCCTTCCGGATTTAAACCTTGCCAATTCTGCCCATGGCGGATGTTGCCAGGGTTATTGTTTCTTATTCCGCGTGGTGGTCTTAGATTCATTGTGTATCTCCCATATAAGTTGTCGTAAATCGTCAATTTTGAGTTCAAGCCGGTTGATATGTACTTGGGTTGCATATTCTTTGGCAACTTGAACCTTGAAGTCGTTTAAGTCTTTGCGCATTTCACCGTATTTGTGAACAAGCCAAGCAAATGCCGGTACGCAAACAACTTGTAAAAACTGTAGCCAATCCATGATTTTCTCCATAAAATTAAAACCGCCACAAATTCATTTGTGACGGCTGTTTCAAAAATAAAATAGATGCAAAAATTATCTAAAAATCATCAAATTTCGAAATTAATCTTTTCTTTCAACAATATTACCTTATCGTGTATTTTTATAACTCTATCCTTATCAATTTTAACCATTTTTGTTTGGAAATCTCCACCAGTAGCTTCAGATTTCACGGCATTAAATAAATTTATAATTTCAACCATATCCCCTTTCATAAAATCTTTATACTTTTTGTTTATTAAGGTAAGTCCAGTTGATATATTTTTACATTTATAAGTAATATTACTTTCTTTTATCCCCTTTTCTTCTTTTAAACGTCCTGCAATCATCCAATAATCAGCGCATAAATCAGCAAGAGTATCTAAATCCTTCAATATTTTTTTCCATTCATCTTCATATTTTGTTACTTTTAATTGAGTTCGTATTTGAAATTCTTTGTATATACTTAATCCGGCGGCAATAATAGATGCTATAGCGCTTCCACCACTTAGAATGACATTCAAATTACACATTCTCCGCCTCCTTTAAATAAGAGATTAACAATGGAATTAGAGTATCATCATCAGTACACACAAATTCTAGTTTATCTAATAATTCTTTACACGAAATTTTCTCTTTAAGAATTAATTGAACAAAAGCCTCATCCCAAAAAGATGAACCAACACCACACAGACCATCAAGATTTACAATTACCTTAGATATATCTTTATTTTTTAGAGCTGGTAATAAAAATTCTTCTCGAAATTTTTGCCCACTAAATGGTCCATCCGAATAGAAACGTCCGGCGGGAACTCTACTGAAATCATTAGCAACTGAAATATTTTTGATTGTCATACTTCCTCCATATTATAATGAAACTTCCCATTGAATAAGTGTCCCTTTCAATGCAGTATCTCTATTTTTAGTACTCTCTATACCATCTGAGTTATAGCTATACTCTCCGCGAAAACTCATTATCTTTAGTAACCCTTTACCACTCTCTTTAATATAATCTTTAATATCTTTCAACCCTTTTCCTCTAGTTTTTTGATTTGTTGAAGTCCTATTTATGCGTGTGGCGGCTTGAATCATTTGAGCATCGCTATTGAGAACTCCCCATAAGCTTTTGATATATTCTGGATAGGTTTTAGGTAAGGATTTTGGAATACCTATACCTTCATCATAAAACATAATACTCATAATTCTTGTTTTAACATTCAATGAGGCCGACATCCACCACATCTTTTTTTTCAAAAGGTTATGCGCTATGAATTCCTCAGGGTAGGCATGATTAATTGAATTAGTCATAGCTTCCGTTAAACCCTTTTGTAATCCTTTAGGATTTGGAACAGTAGTCTCAATCAGTTTATTTAGTAGATATTGGAGTTTCATAGCATCTTCTCCAGATGCCATATCGCCAGCTTTGAAACGAATATAGTACTCGTCACTATCATTTTTTTCATGCAGGAAAGAAGGTGGTAGGTTGTTTACATTCAGAAGATCAAACATTCCCATATCTCTTAGCTGCAAGCAAATATTCTTATTCCACTTCTTAAAATCTATAACCCTCATTCGTTTGAAGCATTTTATACGCTTTATCCTATCAATCTCCGCTGTAAAAACTAACGCAGCCGATGGAGATATTTCTCTTAATGGCTTAAAATCAATAGTAAATCGCTTTTTTGTTTCTTCACAAATTTGCCTTAATTTATTAAAAAATGCTATTGTAATATCATACTGTTCATTAAGATTCATTTCAGTAGGTGTCGCAACCACCTCAATTGAATATTTACGTTTTTTTCTATTCCGAAAAGAGCGTCTCTGTTTATTTAATATATATTTTTTATGTTTTTCCGAAAGTTTTTTCATACAAAATGTCCTATAATTGATTCAATTATCACATTTTTTAGGTATTTAGCAATATATATTCCACAGAATTTTGGAAGATTCATATAAAAATTTTTAATTTTGATGAACTCTATCATCTTCAATTACTGCCGTAATCTCAACTTGATTTGAGCGTGGGCGAATACCGGTAACACGCGCATATACGCTCCATTTATCGGTCGTTCCGAAAGCATAATGCGTTCGTTCCACGCCAGATGTGGTTAAAATCTCGATATTCGGCTGAGTTTTAAGCATTACCTCGGTATTAAGCTCTGTTGCCGTAACCTCATAAACTCCGGCAAGCGAGCCGTTTTTACTCCGTAATGCCAACACATTCGGAACACCATCGGTAAAACTAACCGGCTCGGATAATGTGAGCTTTAAGCCATCTTGAGAGATAATCTCGCCACCTGAACCCCAATGAGCCATATCGTGTGTAATCGCAATAAGATCGCCGTATGTCGGAATTAAACCCTCAAGCTCGGTCGTAAATGTCACAATGCGCCGCCGATAACGATTTGCCAAAGCCATGTAGACGGCTTCACGCTGAGCTTGCTCTTTGTTTGTACAGCCGAATAATTCAACCGTAGCGGTTTTATCGGATGCTGAACCGGCAAATGTTCCGGTAATCTCGGATGTCTTCCAAGTTCGCTCCGAGAAATACTGCACGCAAACGCTGTCTGCTGTATCTTCAGACGGCATAATGTATTGGATTGATAGCGAGTTTTTTACGATATTGCGAGGACTAAACATCGCAACCGGTATTGTTTTCGGCTCATCACGGACAAACCTCACAATGCCGCCTTGAATAAATGCCACCGCTCGTCCTGTCTTGGCAACACGATTTAAGGCATCATACACCGTCAACTTACTATCAAATACGGCATTAAACGTATCTTCGCGACTATTCCATTTCTGCTCTAATTGATAAAGCGCGTTCAAATCGATGGATTTATCAGTCAGTTTTGCGCCGTAGTCAGCTTTTATAATGTCAGCCAAAGCCCAAGCAATCGACCGTGTCGGCACTAAATCACTCCATCCGCCGTTTGGAGACCATGTCTTTAACTTTCGTGTCACAATACAGTTGACTAAGTTACTTGAGCGTTGCGAGAGGTTGTTGGTGGCTCTCATGATAACAGCCAACAGCGTAACATTGCCGTAGTCCTTATCTGATACCACATAGCCTTTAGCCGCAACCCAACGCAATTCATGTCCGGCACGGGAACGCTCATCTTTCTCATCAAGCCTCGTTGCTCGAACTTCATAGCGACCTTCCTCGACCGGATAAGTATATGTCCGGTAAATACCATTAACTGTTGCATCTGTCAGACTTTCTGTGCCTAGAGTAAACCAATCACCGAGAGGATTGTCCTCATCATCAATAAGACGAGCATCAACACGCCATTCGAGCGATTTACTGTTCAAACCACCACTATCGTTGGCATAGTAAAGACCGCGCTGACAAGCCATATCAATTTCAATCTTATTGACGACAGTTTCTGTCGGATTAAGCACAAAACCGCCGGTAATCTCTCCTAAAAGCAATTCTTGACCGGCAATTTCAGCAGATGTTACCACATCCTCATCAAATAAAGTGTTTCTCTCCCCTGGGTTAAGGATTTGATAAGTAATTTCCTTAAATGAACTGATTGGCGTGTCCTCAATCCTGATCTGCTCTACATCATACGAACCTTGTCCGATACAATGGAGCTGATAAACGTATTGTTCGTTGTTTTGGTAGCGATAATAAGGTTGAGAGGCAAAATCAGGATAAATCAGGTGTTTGCCATAAATAACCGGTATCGGGTTTCCCAAACGTGCCGAATTGCCTTGAGCCTGTAAAGAATATGTCGGGCTTTGCGTAAACGAAGATGATGATGCTGACGGCATTCCATTCATTGCCGGTCTTGGCGTTGGTACGAGCGTATTGATAAGCATACCTCCGGCGATAGAAACAGCCGCCGCCGCGGTTGCTCCTGCAATTGCACCATAAGCCGCACCAACCGCACCACCGGTATAAACGGTTGCCGCAACCAACGCAATCGTCAAGATAATCCTGAGCGGATTTGAGCTTTTACCCCCTAAAGGCAAAGAAACAATGCTGATTAACTCATTACTATCCAGCACGTTTCCCCAATCTTTGCGTAACACCGGCGCACCGTTGATCAAGCAAATTATCGGCATTGTTGTATCAACTTTCTGCTCCTTGATAATCTGCCAGACCGTTTTCGGCTGTTCAATGATACAGCTTATCCGTCCCTTATCAAGCTGACAAGGGTTTGTAAAATAGTTAAAGTAAAGCATTAAATGTTCTCTTTTACTCGATAATAGGAATGTAAAAACCAACCGCACAAATTAAGTGACGGCACATCTTGAAACACGACACCATTCTCACGTACGCAATGAAGAACGCCACCGCCGTCAATATCAAGCCAAATACCGGCATGAACCGGATTTTTAGCTTGCCGCATAAAGACAATATCGCCTTCTTGTGGTTTTTCGACTTCTTCAAGAGCCTGAAAAGCCGCATCGTGCTGGAAAGCATTAAGCACATCGCGGAAATTGTCTGGATCAACGTTAACCATTGGTACGTTATGACCATATTCTTGTTTGTGGATATAACGAACAAAGCCCCAACAGTCAAAACTATCGGGGCCTTGTGCTCCTGCCACCCACGGCAAGCCTATATATTTAAGTGCAAAATGTGTCATCGTGATAATCCAGGATATTTGCTGACGGTGTAGTTTTCAGCCGGAAAGGACTTATTGCCTATATCCATCATGCGAGCTGTGGCTGTGATTTTCAGTACATCCACCTGAATATCCGTAATAACAAGCGTAATCGGCGGATTCATCTGCGGACAACTCTTATCATCCGATAAATACGGCCGGTACGTCATCTCAATCATATCCTGTGTTTCAATTGCATTATCTAAGTATTGAATAATCTCGGTCGAAACATTATCAAGTGTGAGTGTAATTTCCGGTACCGGTACGGTTTCAACCGGTGGAAGCTGTAAATCAAACGCCATAGCGATAAATTCCACCGTTTTTCCGGCATCTAAAGGAGCTGTGTCTTCCAAAGTGCAAAAATGACTGATATTATCTCGTACAACACGGATAGCGGTTGGATTACCGTCATCATCAAAGAAAGTCGGATGTCTTAACTCTAAAGTATGTAAAATCGTCACATCACTCGGAGCTGAGGCATAGGCTTCCTTTAAGGCTTCGGATAAAGTTGCATCGGTCATTCTTCAACCTCTTGAGAATTCTCTGCAGGATGATTGGTTTCAAATTCCCACACAGTAAAGGTTTTGACCTCAATATTCGGAAATTCCGGTTGTTCAGGAATATCACGCAAATACTGCATATAGCCCAGAATTTGCCTATAAGTCTCGGCATCATCCGAGGTTTCAATACCCAACTCCTGTTGACTTTTATACCGTTCAACACGCCATTTGATATCGTCTATGTATTGATCACGCTGTTTTCGCACATTAGCGGCTTTTTCTTCTTCGGTCGGAATATAAGGCTCATTTTCGACCGCTTCCAAATATTCACCTTTATCTTCAATGTGACTGTTGTTTTCATTACAATATACGGCAAGATCCGCATATTCTTTATTTGTATATGGTTTATTTAATTTCATTTTTCCTCCTAAGTATTGATAGCTTTATAAGTGCTTCCGTCTTTGCATACTTTTACATTAAAATGGTCTTCAGTATATGTGTAGTCAGATGAATCCATTTGAAAATCCAATCTGGCATAGCCGCCTTGACCATTACCGGCTGTAGAGGAATTTCCGACACCTCCACCGCCGTATGTTAAGTATTTTGAAGCTGTTGAATAGTTTGCACCGTTAGAACCGGTACATCCGGCTGTTGCAGTTGCTGTTCCACCATCGCCACCCCAGTCTGAGCCGCCGTCATAATAACCGGTATGAGCCCCGGAGCCTTTGCCACCTCCTGCAGTATTTCCAAAAGCTGTACTGTCACCGCCATTGCCACCGTAAGCACTTCCACCATTGTCGGCAATACGTTGCCCCGCACCTCCGGCACCGACTACAATCGTGTATTCTGTACCACCAGTAACACTGACTGTTCCTGTAACTTGTGCTCCTTGGCCGCCATTACGTCCTCGTTCCCAAACCATGAAGTGACAGGAAGAACCCCCGGCTCCGGCACCAACAATAATGAATTTGCAGAGAGTATCTTTTGGAGGCGTAACCGTATAAGTACCAGGTGTGGTATATTCGTAAGTTTTCCAGTATTTTGCATTATTTGTTATTAGAGCTTTCATAGTGCCTCCTAATAACCACAAGCATACCAAATACCGGTACCAGAAAAGTCATCACCATTACCCCACTTAAATTGTGATGAGCTGGTATATTCCACAGTAAAGTTTCCATCGCCTCCTGTTTGCATTCCTGATCTGCAAGCAGAAATAAGAACCATATAGTCAGTGTTTGAAAATGCTTTAAGTAGCGTAACTGTCGTTTGCGTATCTTGAGAAATAGAAACTCTTCCACCTTGTTCAATCCAACCATCAGACCAAACTCGATACCAAGAAGTACCGTTAACGTATGTCTGGATAATAACATGACATGTTGCAAGGTTGGCAGTTCCAATATAACCTTGAGCCTTTACAAATGCTGTTGTGGCTATTTTCGTTGAATTATCGTTAGTTGCCGGTGTCGGAGCATATGTGTAAATACTTCCGTTCTTATCGACATTACAAGATATTACACAATTAACCTCACTACCGGTGGCGGCATTTCTGGCCAATAATTGAGCTACTTGTACTCCTGCAGTTGTACGTGTAAACCGTACATCACCCATGATTTTGTTGTTCTTGTCAAAAACTCGGAAACTTCCTTGTACTTGTTTAGCCGGACTTGCTTCTGTATAATCCCCATTTGCTTTTTTAATATTCCATGAGTCATCATCGGCGGCCTGTAATGTCTTCACTCCTGTAAAGGTTTCATTACCGGCTTTATGAGCTACAGTTAAATCACTTGCAATAGAAGAAAGAGCGGTATAAACCGCCCCTGAAGTAATTGCATTGTTTGAACCTGATGTTGGAGTTGAATCCAGTCTTACTTTTCCTGCCGCGCTCGTGCTGGCTGTCGGAATATTATCCGTATATGGATAAAGATAGTCGCCACTCCTGTTTTTGAGCTTTACATTTCTGTTTACCATAAATATCTCCTAAAATTATTGCCTCCGAAGATATTATGACAACAGAGCCTAGCTCGTGGTCACGCTAACCATAATCGGTCGGAGGCATTCTCCGATACGGTTTTGTTTTAGTCATGTTAGTCACGTCCTTAGTCCTTTAGTCTTAGTTAGTTTTGTAAAGTTTATATCTTGAGCCATCTTTAACGGCTTTATAAGTATATTCATCAACATAATAATCATAGTCAGATGAAGTTGATTGATAGGCAATCGTAATATAGCCTGTTCCATCACGATAGCCTTGGGTATGGATAGTATTTTTGCATATTGCTGAATTGGTATACGATGAACCGCCACCTCCGCCGCCACATACACTGGATCCATAGGCTCCTCCTGAGCCACCACCGCCGCCGTACCAACCAGCTCCACCGGTAGCACCATAAGCACCGACCCCACCTAGTCCAAAGCCTCCGGCTTTACCATAGGCTGTATAATACATACCTGAAGAACCTCTGGCACCACCGGCAGATTGTGTTCCGCCACCTCCACCGCCACCATATGTGACCGCTATACCAGCACCTCCTGTTATTTTACCGCCGCCACCTCCGCCGCCAGGTGTATTTGCCGTAGATCCTGAACCACCACCTCCTGCAACGATTAAGCGAGAGTTAAGCGATGTTGTATCTGTTACACCAGTGTTATCCGTACGAATATCTGCCGCATTGTATTCAGCTTTATTAGCGGCTGAAGGGATTGCACCGACCATTATATAAAATGTTTGATTTGGCGTCACTGCCATATCACATTGTACTCGACCACCTTTACCTGCTGTTTTACTTCCAATATGGCCTCTACTTGCGACACAATCAATTTTAAGTGTGGTTATTCCTGCTGGAACAGTATATGTTTGAAAAGTATCAGAAGAATTAAACGTCGTTCTTTTATAATACTTTCTTACAGTCTCTTTCATGGATTTATAACTCATAACACTCTCCTAATGCCCACAAGCATACCAATATGCACCGGTGTATGAAGTATAGATGTTTAATGTAAATCCTGATGTTGTAATGGCGTTAATCAACGGTGGTCTACCATCCGTACTCGCTGTTGTATGATATGCCGAGATCTGGACTGTTGCGCTATCTGTTGCAAATGGTTTATTGAAATTAACAGTTTGAGTTGCCGCTGACCTTGCGACATATCCTCCTTGTTCAATCCAGCCGTCACTCCAAATGCGATACCATGAGGTTCCATTAGCATAAGTTTCAACAATAACATGAACTGCCTCTAAATTTGAAGGCGTTATATATCCGCTTAAATTATTCTTAACATAAGCTGTTGTCGCAATTTTGGTGGAATTGTCACTTGTCGCCGGTGTCGGTGCTGAAGTGTAGGCATTTCCATCTTTATCTACGATGCAAGAGATATAACAAGAAACTTCACTTCCTGTGACAGCGTTTCTGGCCAATAGTTGCGTTATCTGAGATCCTGATGTTTGACGTGCAAATCTAACATCTCCCATGATTTTTCTATTTTTATCAATCATTCTGAATGCGCCAGCAACCTGAACAGACGGTGCCGCTACAGTATAATCTCCGTTAGCTTTCTGAATTAACCAAGCATCATCATTGCTGACTTGTAATGTCTTGGTTCCTGTAAAGGTTTCATCACCTGCTTTATGAGCTACGGTCAAATCACTTGCGATAGAATTAAGGGCGGTAAAAACCGCCCCTGATGTAATCGCATTATTTGATCCTGATGTTGGTGTTGTATCCAATTTTACTTTTCCGGCCGTTGAAGAGGACGCGGCCGGAATGTTATCCGTATATGGATAAAGGTAATCTCCACTACGGTTCTTTAGTTTTACGTTTTTGTTAGTCACGTTTTAGTCCTTTAGTCTTAGTTGTTAGTCAAAAATTCTTAGGAATTCATTTCCTCATAGGAGATGATTTCCGATTTAGTTGCATAAGTAGTGGCAATATTATTACCGCTTGCATCTGCTGTTGCTTTGGTTGCTGTGGCATCTGCAGATAATGCCCCAACATCTGCCGCAGATAAGGTAATGTTGCTTGTCAAAGCTTTACCGTTTACCGTACGAGCTGTCGGAACATACCCTGTTAAATCAACTTTAGCTGTTTCCATGGCGACTACTTTGTAATAACCGATTTGAACAGATGCAGAAGATTGTAATGCCGCACTTAAAGCATTCTCAGACGTGTAAGTGTAATCAGATGATGTGGATTCAACCGAATATATCCACAAATCAGGAACTTCTTGCTCACTAATGAAGATATTATCGCCAACCTTATAATCAGTATTAGCCGCAGAATTTAAGGCTGTGACCATTGCTGAATAAGTTTCAAAGGAAACGGCACGAGCACGTCCCTCAGCAATGCTTTTGGCTGAATTTGCGGTTGTTTCAACAGTTGATAAAGCCGTTTTAGTGGCATAAGTATCAACGATATTATTGCCACTAGCATCTGCTGTTGCTTTAGCCGCTGTTCCGGTAGCATCTAATTTGGCATCTAAGGCCGTTTTAGCACCCCCGGATGTCAAAACCTTAGTAGAATTTGCTGTCGGTGTTGTTTCTGTTTGCACCAGGCCTTTGACGGAACTTGAGGCGTCCGGTACATTTGTTGTATACGGCTCTAAGTATTCGCCATCAGCGTTTTTAAGTTTAATGCGTTTAGTCGTCATGTTATTTTCTCCTAATTTTTGTTAATCCATTTCTTCGTAAAAAATGACATCAGCAATCTTGGCGTAAGTCCTGCTGATGTTGTTTTCCTCTGCATCTACCTGAACTTGCTCTGCAAATTCATCAAATGCTCGGGCGACTGCACCGGAAGTAATTAAATTATTACTACCGATAACCGGCGATGCATCCACGTTTACACGTGTAACCGGAAGCTTGCTTTTATCTTGATCTGCCATGGTTGACCTCACATATCTTCATACAAAACTGCATCCAACGACACACCCAAAGACTGAAAGTCTGTCAGGAACTTAATGCTCCATCGTTCATTAGCCGCAAGCGGATAGTTCAAAATGACTGATCTTCCGTCATCCGACATTTGGTAATTGTCCGGCATTACAAGCAAATTTTCGACATTAACCGAAAGAATTTGCTCGATTGAGCCTAAGGACGTTGGAATGGGCAATATTGTTTGATTTGCCGTAGCTATACCGTGTGTCGTTGTCGGAAAACTTCCTTTCACAATACTTTCAGCTTGTTCCATCCATTCTCGGGCAGAATGTCGACCACCAATAGCTTGAACCTCGGCATCTGTTCCTTCAGCCCAAGTTTTGGCATTTTGTTCTGATTGACGACTTGCTGTTTCAGAGTGGCTCGCGTTATTAGCAGATGTCGTACTTCTGTTTGCTTGCTCTGTGGCTGTTTGTGCGGCAGTTTGAGCTTGTCCGACAAGGTCGCTTGTGCCTGAATGAATAGAATCTCGTGTATCTTGAATCGCTTTAGCCACACTTGGCACATCGCCATTCTGAGTATGAACAACGGTTGTACTATCGCCGTTAGCTATCTGATTAAGGATGGCCTCGTCAGCTTCCATTTTGACACGCATATCATTAAGCACTTTGGCAACACTCGCGACTTTACCGCCCTCAGTTGTTACCTCGGTCGTAATTGAGCCGTGAACAACATCGTGCAATAAGCCAGTATCTACCTCGGCTTTATCTACCGCGGCATCTAATCTTTCTTGCATATTTGGCATTGAAAATTCCTTTAGTTAAGTTTGTTCGGACAAGATTTGTGAACGAGGATATGGAGCTTATCAACCGTGAACTCCAACTTCTGAAAGTCTGAATCCATGATGATAAGCGTTGCATCCTCAGTAATTGTCGGACGATCGCGGATTTCCAACTCGGTTGTGATCTCCCATAACCGACCGGCGATAATATTTGCTTCAAATTGTTGCGTAAACCGTGCTTCCTGCTCGGTTAAGCCAATACCGCCAAGCAATGTGATGACGAACCATTCCGCACCTTCTTTAGCGTAATACTTGTACCACGCCTCAAATAAGCAGAACTGCTCCGGCGACATTATCCATTTAACCGCGATTTTACTCGGTGTTTGCGTATAACGCCGCCTTTGCCGCGCGGGACCGGCTTCCATATCGGTACGGATAATTGCCTCATCCGGTCGTATCGAATAGCCCTCGACTGTCGGATATGGCAGACGTTTAGGAAATGTTATCGTTGTCATTGTATTTCCTTTGTTATATAGTACCTAAATAGGAGGTATTTATGACTGAAATTGTGTGTAAAATAACTTGTAATAAGTGTGGACACGAATTACAAGAAAAAGAAAGAGTTTGCCCAAATTGTGGCTCTAAAAAACGAACAATGCATATAACTGCCCGTGAAGAACTACATATTGCAACTAGCGAGCGTTTAAAAATAAAAGACAGCCAGTTGCCTAGTAATAAAAAACTACGTTTTGACTTAATACAAGGAAGTGTAAAATCTGAAATAACTCCAAATAAACGTGCAAAAATCAAACGTGTCATTGATAAGAACCATGACTCTTACTATGAACATGTAGAAGATTATGACGGAACCGTATTGCATCACTGTGAAGAACCTCTTTCAGAACACTATGGACATGGAAGTGCAAAAAAAACTAGCGATAACTCCCATAAGCCGGATTAAGTCCGTAACGTTGCTCTAAAAGCGGCGATAAGCCTTCGCCTTTAGAAATGTTTTTGCCGATTGTGCTCTCAATCCTCTCAATCACAACATCGAGGTTAAATTCGCCATTACCAAGATTGGTCTTATTAACCTTTGTTTTAACCTCAGAAGCGGCATTGTTTACCACGTTGACGTTGATGTTTACTTCCGCTTCACCACCATCGCCGAGAGCTTTCATTTGTTCTTTGGTAAAAACACCTTCGCCACGCTTGGCAATAATCGGCACTTCATCGCCAACAATACCGCCTTTATGGAACTTCGGCGCACCGCTGAACACCGCCGGACTGGCATAGCTTGTTTTGAGCGTATCAGCACCGACAATGCCTCCAGTATGAGCCGCGGCAAACCCGAAATATGCAGATAAGCCGGTCATAAGTGGCTGAGTGATAGATTGCCGGATCGCCAGCTTTGCAAAATCTTGAATTATTGCATTAACCAAGTCCGAAATGCTTGCTTTACCGGTCGTTACAAACGAAACAAGAGCATTCTCCATGTTATTAAAGGCGTTTCTGACAGCACTCTCGGCAAGCGTTGCAAAGTCGTCGACTTCCTTTTTCAAACCGATAAATCCGCGCTTAAAGCCGTCTTCCAGTTTCTTGGATGTCGTAAGCGCGGTTTCATCAGCTTTTTTAACCATGTGATTGTAGACTTGCTCAATCTGTTTTTTATAGGTTTCGTAATCCTTAGAGCTTGCCTTTAGGTTCTTGAGGGCATTATCTCGCCATTGGTCAGCTTTGGCCATTGCTTGTTCGTATGGCGTTTTAAGCTCCAACAGTTTATTTTTAATATCTTCAAGATTGCGCTTATAGGCATTTTCTTTGGACTTATCCGTAGTCTTTGGCGTGGTAAAAGTCGGTGTTGGCGTTTCCGCTTTAACCGGCTCTTTCGGTCGCAACTCAGGATTTGCCAGATATTTAAGCTCATTTTGCGCCTTAATGGCATCTTGCTCGGCGGCTTTAAGAAGCAACAGCTTTTCCTGAATTTCCTTTGCCTGCGGCTGAAAATCCGGATATTCCGCCGCAACCCTCCAAATCTCTTTCTCGTATTGCTCTAAGCTGATTTTAGACTGTCTTAAGGTTTCTGCCCATTCTTTGGCATAAACCTCATAATCCTTAAGCAAAGACTTCGGCGAATACCGGACACGCCATGACAAGCCACCGGTATTTTTGATTTCCTCGGTTAAATCCTTGATATTCTGCTGTGCGGTCTTGAGTTTTAAGCCCCATTCAGCCAAAGACATATCTTTTTGTTGCTCTGCCGAGAACTTCGCCGCTTCCTCTGTGGTTGCTCTGAGTTCATCTTGCAATTTTTTCAATGTTTCAGCGTGGTCGTGTGCCGCTCGCTTAGCAACATCATGACTATCAACGAGCTTATATATTGCCATACAAGCCAAAACAGCTAATCCTGCGGGACCACCGATAAGTGCCAATGCACCGCGTAATACTCCGGCCGCTGTAGCTAATATCCCCATTTGAACTGCCGCCAGCTTAGATACGTTACTCATCATAGCGATACCGGCAACTGCCGATTTTGCTTCAATGGACATTGAGGACAAAGAGGCTTGAACATAGCCGACACCGGCTCGAAGTAAAGTTAAACCGCTTAAAATTGCCTTTGAGCCAAGCCGAACAGTCAACAACTCCAATGCAACATCGGCGTGCTTGGCTAAGAAAAAGAAAGCATTTGCCGCAAGATTGACAGCCGTCGTTAAGCCTTTGCCGATAGATGTTGCGGCATCTTCCGCACCATCGACTATTTCATTGAATTGCTTTAAGGCATCTCTAATCGCTTTATTTAATCCGGCTTCACCGATGTTTCGGGCGAGTTTACCGAAAGCATCCTCGATGTTACTCATCACGCCGCCCATCGTGTCCATTTGCTCTTTCATGGCTCCGGCAAATTGCACGTTGCCGAGCGAGCGCAAATAGGCCTCAATCGCTTTAGCATTCTTGGCAACGGTGGTCGTTATACCCTGAAAGGTAAAGTTGACCTTGTCCTTTTCGGTTGTCGCCATAATGCCAAATGAGCGTAATGAGCGGAAATTAAACATCACAGCATTAGATAATGCCTCGGTAAAGTCCATAATACCACGCCCGAAAGCCGATGCGGTATTACCGTATGAAGTCAACGCTTCCATAGATGGCTCTAAACCGAGGGCTTTTAGCCGAATAAAAGCTTCAACGATTTCTTCCAACTGATAAGGCGTATCAAGTGCGAACTTCTCAATAAGCGCAAAAGCCTCTTGAGCACCTTGTGCCGAGCCGGTCACGGTTTTTAATGAACCAGATAAACTCTCGAACTCCTTATTGATACTGACAATACCTTTGAAAGTCCGCACCAAACCGCTTGCACCCAGATACGCACCGACTAAACCGGCGGTTTGCCGCAAAATACCGTTAAAGGTCTTGGCTGTATCGCTTAAGGCTCGCAAATTGTCGTTTGCCGGTGTGATAACTTGCGTAATCTGCCGAAAAGCCTTTTGACCGTCCGTACCAAGTGCCTTAAACTCTTGGCGTACCTTATCACCGCCCACCGCTTCAAGTCGTATGCTTAATTTCTTTGCTGTATTCATCTTTTCCCATAACAAAAAACCTCAGCTTTGGGGCTGAGGCTTAAAATAGTTTTTATATATAACTCAATTATTCATCAATAGATGGGAAACCTTCCCAATTTTCAGGAAATCCCATTATTCTATATGATAATAAAGGATTATTGATGTGTTCTTCAATTAAAGATAGTACTCTCTTCGTCCATGAAGACGTTGGAGATATTTTCATTAAAAGATAATTAAATACAGATAATTGTGCGAATAAAGTTTTTTTACAGTTTTCAAAATCCATAGAGATTTTTCGATTTTTACTTCTAGATAAAGACATTGGAGCCATACTAAAAGAACGTCTGTATAATAATCCGTAATGAGCACATATATTTCTTACACTTACAACGCATTCTAACCAATTATCTAAAATCTTTTTAGGTAAGCCAAATCTGGCATAAACAGGCTGCAACTTATCACCTTTAACAAGGCTCATAATATTTGAAAAACATCCAAAAGTTAATATATTTACCAATTCCCATGAGGGTATAGGAGTTTGCTGTATATCAACGAATTTCTTTAATGTATTCTCATTTTTTTTGATTTTAGATAGACTTTCGTTAATCTTTTTTAATACCCATTCATGATCACAAAGTTCTTTATTAGGTTCCTCATTGACATAATATTTATCAATGCGTGAATTAAAATATTCAGGATCTTTATACCAAAAAGAATCAGATTTTTGCATACATAAAGCATCAGATACTAAGACTTTTAAGCAAACTTCAATCCTTTCTGAAGCTTCAAAAAATAAAACTCTAAGTTTTCTATCAAATATATATAAATCTAAGACATCTTCAAATTTAGGACTTGAAACGAAGTAATCTCTTGAAGATACATCATGATAGAAATTATTCCAATACACAGAAAGTCTGTGATATCCGATATATGCTAAATATTTCTCGGCTCTTTCTTCATTGTCAAAAAGCATTCTTCTGCTTTTTAATAATTCTATTTGATCATGAAATGATAGCGGGATCAAATGTGATGTATCCATTTTTAGTTCCTAAATAAAAGTATACCCGCTAATTGTGCATGGTAAAACCAGAGGCCTAGCGGGTCCATTACCCTTATATTTACTTATAATAACAAAAATGTCAATAGTTTTTTATGTTTATCCATAACATTTTGTAATATTTAATAATACTTATTATTAAATATTGGCTTCTATTGGAGCTTTCGCCGGAAGATTATCGTTGTATATTTCTTTCAACCATCTCTTTTTGTCTTTATAGAATTTTTCAATAGTTTTGATGTTATCTAACAATTCTCCCTCTAAAGGATCCAATGGCTTACCGGTTTTAAGGCTAAAACGACAGCTTATCCCTTTAAGATCAATGCAGAAATGCGGTTCAACACCTTCTTTTGAGTAGGTGCTGATCTTAAGCTTCAGATCCTTTTTGCTAATTTGAAAGTATTCTACCAACTCTTTTCCGTATTCTTCTAATTCTACATATTTAGCCATTTAATATCTCCTTGAGGCGAGATACTAAAACCTTTTTAAGAAAATGCAACGACCTTATTTATTTTGTGAAGAATTTAAATCGTTAAGTCCGCTTTTCATACCCCAAACCCCAACCGGTAACAACTCTGACATAATATCCATATCAAAACCTAAATTTCTGGCAATATTCAACGCAAGCGAAAGATTCGGCTCAGAAAGTTTAAGCAAAACTTCCCAAGCCTGATAACCTTCGATTGTTTGTGGCATAGTTTCGGTATATTGGCATTTATGGAACGAACATAACAAATTTAGAGCAGTACATCCGTTGCAGTAGCATCGCCCGTCACCGAAGTGCCACTTGGCTCGGGCGTAGAGACGTTTTTTTCAGCATCTAAAAGCTCTCGCAATCCGCAATATTGATTTCTGAAGTTTTCAGCAACTACCCAGAAATTTGAGAAAAGCTCATCAATTTTAGTTTCTGAGAGAGGTGCTTTTTCTTCCGATTCTGCTTCCTGAATACCGTCCCATTCCAAAATGCCGGCAATTCCTAAGCCAACAAGCAAGAATTTATCTGCTAAAGCTTCACGCTTGACTGGATTTTCAATATTTTCATCCACCGCCAAACCGGTATCTTTACTAGCTTTATAATCTTTTGCCAAATCTGCCAGCTTTGCGTTCATATACGCTTTTGCTTCATAGAATACCGCTGAAGTACACGGCTTAACCTTAACTTTAACTCCATAACCGAGTTCAAGCCAATATGGCTCTTGATTTATTTTTAATTTCAGCATTAGTAATTCTCCACGTCATTAACTAACGTTACAGTCATCATTCTGCCGATTTCCTCATTTTTTGAGCCCTGGAAATCATAAGAGCACTCTATACCATTCGGACCATCGATTGAGCGTTTTGGCTTAGGTAAATAAACCTCATGACAAGTAATAACCAATTTTTGACTATCAGAAAGCTGATAACCTAGCTCTATATCGACAGGGGTTCCTGCTCTTGCTTTATCCAACAAGGCATTATCGCCATATCGGGCAGAAATACTTCCGGACAAACTCGCCACACCTAAATCAATCGCCTCAACTAAGCCATCGTTGCGGATTGTTTCGATTTTCTCCAAATTATTTGAGTATGTTGCACTTGCGGCTGTTATGTTGGCTAAAAATTCACCACCGCTTTTGATGTAGCCCTGAAATTGTGATACACGAGTATATTTAAATACTTCCGGCTCACTATCAATCGTTTCAGTATTTCCACTTTCACATTGTGCCATTAAATTCAGCGTTACTTGTGCCTCACCAGATCTTTGAAAATTAAAGGCGATACTGTTTGCTCGAACTCCTGAAAAATGAATAAATTGAGGAACTTCGGATAAACCGACTTCTAATGAATAGCTCGGAATTGATATTTTGCCACTTTCAAAAACGTGATTACAAACCACGTCATTTTTTGTCGTAGTAGGCGCACCAAAAATTGCTTTCAACCATACGCCAAGGTTACGAATATCAACCGGCACAACCATATCGCCATCAACGTTAATTACGTCTTGAAAAGGTTGTGTCGGGTCGCGGCCAAGTCCGAGAACATTTGACGATAAAAGATTCTGTTCACTATCCAAAGAAGAAGATATAAAAGGCATTTGTCTATATCCGCTTTCCGGCAAAACGCCGTATTCTGTTTCTTCCGCTAAAAGTAGTTTAGCGTTCCAACCATAAGCTCTGCTCATTGTAAAATTCCTTATATAAGAGGGTTGTTTGAAATAAATTCCATGATAACCGGGATTCGTGCAAATCGGATAGGCGGGGCACCGTCAACATCCTCATCTGCATATTCCGGCATTTCAAAATGCAAATAATCCACCGCACCATTAAGAGTGAAGTCGTTTTCAAAACATTTTGCGATTTTACCGACAATATCCGAAGTTAAGCTACAACGCTGTTCATCATTGCTATTTTGAACTAAGACCTCTAAATCCGGTCTCAATTCCACAATATATGAAACAGGCGAAAGTATCGTTTCAATAATACCGCTTTTGCCATCGCTTATCATTATCAAACCTGTTTCAGGTATTGTTTGCGGTGTTGCCGCATTTTTAAGTATCAAAATGTCAGGTATTGTCTGCAATTTCTGATAAAAAAGATTGATAACTTCTTGTGTATTCAATTTTTATTCCTTTAATTTTCCCAGTTTGAAAGAATATAAGAGGGTAAAATGCTCTCAATTTTTTCACTTTCTGAAGTAAAATTGATTAACTTTGGCATTTTGGCCTGTTTAACCAACCAAAAGGCAATAATTGTCTTGCGTTTTTGTTCATGGACAAGTAACGATGTGCCGTTATCTCTATAAACAAAACGCAAACGCACTCCTTTTCGCCTTTCGTAAAGCTCCGGTGTGATTTTTTTGTTACCGATACGTTTCGGAATTGCCGGTGTCGGTATCGCCAACCAAAAACCATCTTGACCACGAATAACTAAGGCATACTCAAAACTTTCCATTATTTTTTCTGCCTTTGTATAAACGATTCCTGCTGTTTTTAGGCTACTTGAGGATCTTGGAAAGATATCGCCACGCCAAGTGAACGCTAATCGGGAGCCGAGTTTTGCGGCTTTAACTTGCGCTCGCATTGTTTCTTTAAGTTGTGTTGTGGCATTGGAAATACCTCGTGTAACAGCTTTTTCGGCTTTTTTCAGCTCTTCATCAAGATATTCTTCAAGATTGCCCTCTAATGCGGCTTTCATTCGCATACGACTTCAAAACTCCAGATTAAATTATTCGTGTCTTTTTGTGGCTCTTGGCTGACTTTATAAACCGTATCATTGTAAATGATAACGTCATTCACTTTTAGTTCCGGTGCATCGGAAATTCTGATTTTCATAGAATTTGTTGCTGTGTGGGATTTTGCAAACCCCACACTAACAACAATATCGGGACGCAAAAGAAAAATCAAAACCTCTCGATTTTGATATAATGCCGGCTCTCCCAGTTGCTTAAATTGGCTGTCCACCGCTTTTTTGAACTGTTGCGCCGTCATTTTCATTTTCCTGCGTTAAGTTATCGTCATCATCATTTTTTTGAGGTTCTGACGATTTACCATCATCTTTTTTATTATCCGGTTTTTCCGGCACAACCTCTTTTTTCTTAAAAGTAGAGGCAAAACCTCGACTAATCAGGGATTTTGCCTCTTTTTCGTTTTGAATATCTACCGCTGTTTGCGGCAAATACTCTTTATTTCCGACAACGAGTGTTACCAAAGCTATGACTTTCATTTGCAATAACTCCTATCTTACAGTTACACACATTGTTGCGTTTGGACGATACGGAACAACCAACGGCGCAGATTGTAAAAGCATCCAGCGAATTGCCGGATCATTTTCAAGCCAAGACTTTGCAAAATAACGAGTTGACTGGAAATTTGCCTGTTCATCTTTGATTGCGCCATAACATCTCACGCCTTCTGTGCCGCTTTGGCTACCGAGGATTACCGTATTATCAGGCAAAATCTTCTTTTCAGTGTTGTTTTCAATGTATATATCATTATATACCCAAACTTGAAAATCGCCGATATTGCCGACAAATCTCGCTTTTTCATTACCAAGAATAATTGGGTCAACATTGATTGTATTGTTTGTGCCACGTCGATAATCCAAATACTTTTGAACAAAAGGATTTACGCGGAACAATTTCCATGCCAACGGGTCCAAAATCACAGTATTTGCAACAACGCCAGATTTTGTTTGCACATTTCCTGCCCAGTCTTCCAAATTGTCAAGAATATTCACGCTGTCATTATCCCAAGTATTGTTACCGGTTAAAACCTTTGTAAAGGAGGCATCGCGGCCAAAATCAACAGTAACAGCTGGATAACCATCGCCTTCCACTGTAATTTTGCCAGTTCTCAATACTTCGGCAGCCATGACTTCTTCACGCCTTGTTAAGCAATCTAATTGATTAGCAAGTGTATTGGCTACTGACTTTTCTAAGCGTTGTGCCGGCGTTAATTCGCCACCGATTCTCTCGCCAGCTATCCGCTTAAACGGCATATTCGGCGTAAAACGTCTTTTATCCTTAACGTATGCAGGCTTAAACGATTTTGTACTATAACCCTCTTGTTCAATTACTTTTCCCGGCATTAAAGGCGAAACAAACGGCGAAATGCGTGGTTTGCTTTCTTGAATGTCGAAATAAATTTCTTCTGTTTCAGAGCGTTGCTCTTGGGAGAAGAACATATCAAGTAAAAAAGATGGTGGAGTTTTCAAATTCTCCACCACTTTAACTAATAAATGAGTTGAAAAAATATCCATTTTAATTTCCCTATGATTGAGTGTTACGAACGAAAATGTTTTTTGTGCGGAGCTTATCAACAAACGTGTCAATATCAGCTCCGGCGGTTAATGCGGCTTTATTAAATTCGCCAGTAAGGTAAACCACCGCCTGTTTATCTTCCTCGGAAGCATCAACATTTTCTGCAAGCACTGCTTCCGGCTCGCCGTTTGCCGCGACTTTGGAGTATTTATCATTTGCTTTACTCAAAACCGTGCCGCGCGTATAATTTCCCCCTGTAATCGTTACCAAAAACGATACGCGAGGAAAATCTCCTGCTAACAGATTATCCAGTGTAAGAGTGCCTTCATCCTTAAATTCTGCGTACATTTTATTCTCCTGAAGAAGTGTTAGCCAAAGATGCGATACGTTGTGCCATCACATCCATATTATCTGAATTATCCGTATCCGCGGTGACAATCTGCGGTTTAGGAATTTGTGCCATTACTTTTTCAAACGGCGTCACGGCTTGTGCCTGATTTTGAGGTATATCTTTGAGAATATCCAAAATCTGATTTGCCGATAAATCTGTTGTAGCAAGCATTTTACCGGCGATTTGTTCACGTCCACGAATAACATCGCTTTCTAAAACTGCTTGCATTCGTTGACGTTCCTGCTGTTTAACATCAATATCATTCATTATGATTTCCTTTTCTTTATTAAGGTCTGTTAAGATTTTCTCAAAAGAGCCTCGACGGTCTGCCAGACCTTTCAAAACCGCCAAGTTTCCTACAAAGACATCGCCTTGCCCGAATTTTTTCATTACTGTTTCGGGAGATACATCTCGGTATGTCGCTATTTTATTGATAAAAACTTCCGCCAGTGCATCAAGTTGAACTTGAATGCGATTTAACCCCTCCGAAGTTGATGGGCTTATCCGCTTAAATGGACTTTGCGAAGATACAATTTCAATTTTATTTTCGTCATCATCCTTTTCAAAAACCGCAACAACGCCTATTGAGCCAACAATAGCTGTATCGGTAACAAGAATCTCATCGCAAGCCGAAGCTATCCAATAGGCACCGCTACAACAATGTCCAGAGGCATACGCTAAAATTGGTTTTTTGCCTCGTGAATTATAAATCATATCAGCCAATTCGGAACAGCCATTAACTTCACCGCCCGGACTATCTATGTCAAAAAGTATGGCCTTTACACTGTCATCTTCAAGTGCCGCATTAAAATCGCGAGCCAAAAACTCATAAGAAGTTGCACCGCTTATTGTTGTAAATAGATTCGCATAACGAAAAAGCGGACCATGAATAGGTATGACAGCAACATTATCACGCACTGATACAGTATAAGTATTTTGTAATTTCCTCCCCAGTTGAGCTGCGATGACTTCTGGAGAGCTATTTTGTCGTCTCGCGATATCTATTATATTTTGCAACGTATCGCTTGTCGTAGCCCACGGTTCGTTGGTTATTTTATTCCATATCTTCATTTGCATTATCCTCTTGTTTAATAAGTTCAATATTTCCTTTGTCGGAAGTCTTTATGCCTAGTTCTTCCATTCGTTTAAGCTCACGAACACGTTGCATTAAAACTTCTTCCCAATCTAAACCTTGTGAAGCACATTCGTCTTCCAAGGTGGATAATCCGTTTTGCATACGGATTTGTGATGCCTGAGCCTCTTTTACTGGATCAACCCAACCACGACCCGGACCAATCCATTTGCATCGACACCAAGCTGATTTTTTCTCATAAAAATCTGGAGCTTCCACCAAACCTTTATTGACACATTCTTCAAGCCATAACTCAAATACCGGTTTCGCCCAGTAATTTATTATCCAACTGCGACGGCCATTAAAAAAACGCCACGCTTCAATTAGCGCGGCTCTTGCGGAAGAATAATTTGTCTTTGAAAAGTCTTTCATCAACAATTCAAGCGGTATGTTTAGACCTGTTCCTATATGGCGTAAAACGTTTTCAACAAATACGCCGTAACTGGAGTTTGGTCGGCTTGGTGTAAATGGCGAGACTTTATCCCCTGGAAACACTGGAATAATCGAACCGCCTTCGAGCTTAACACTCCAATCTTTGCGTTTTTCGAGGTAGTCATCAACTGAATCGCCGAACATTTCAGCGATTGCTTCACTATCCATAGGAGTTTCAATAAATGCCGCAATCATAGCATTAACTACAGAGGCCTTTAATTCTGAACGCTCATAATGATCTAACATCTTAAATAACGGCATAATTGAAGTAAAAAGCGGTTTTCCTCGATTCTGCCCGATACGTTCCGGATGATGAACATGTAAAATCAATTTACGCCCGAATTCTGTATGTGCTGATATTTTCTGCCATGTATTCGCGCCTCGATTATAATAATAATCATTCGGATAATATTTACTTATCCAATAGTTAAGCGGCTCGCCATATTGATTTATTTCTATGCCATCGCGCAAAAATTCAGTATTTTGCTTAAAATCTGGATTCGATAATCTATCAGGCTCTATAAGCTGAAAGCACGTAGAAAACTGTGTTGCGCTGTCTTCACGCCATAAAACCAATGCCAAAGCTTCGCCGTTTTCAATAACTGAGCGAAAAATTAAGGCGGTTTGTGAATTGAAATTGAGCTTTCTTGCCGCATCGCAAAACTGACTTTCTGACCATACGCGCCATAAACTCTCGACTTTCCGCGCCCAATCTTCCAAATAATCAATATCCAGCCCCAAAATCCTATGATCCGGTATTGAAACGAGCTTTAAGCCGTTACCGACAACATTGTCAACCAATGTCTGAATTGCACCGCTGGCGATACCGTTATTACGGATTAAATCGCGAGAACGCGCGACAAGAGTTGATAATTCCCCATCAAGCTCTGCATCTGCAGAATGTCTTAATGGTCGCCAACTTAACATCTCTTTTGCCGAAAGAGATGCCCCTTTGTAATTTGTATCATCCATTATTTAACCTTTTAAAAGCTGACTCTTATGACACGGCGTTTTTTAATGCCGCTTTCCTTGCTTATCTCGTTTTCAAGATAGGCAATATATTCCTTTAACTTCGTGCTATCTGCTTGAGCGTAAGAAGTTGAGCCTACACCCTCGACATTTACGCTGACGGTTCGCGCTCCAATCATTAACTCATGATAGGCCGCTTGGGCTTCCGTTAATTGCTGTCTTAATATTTCAATTCTCGTCATCTGAAATCCTTATAAATATGGGTCTTCTGCTTTTATTAAATCCGGCTTAAACGCTTTAATAGGCTTCTTTTTAACCGGAATATCAAATGTTTCTGATTGCGCTGGAATAAGAGCTTTTTCAAGATTCTTCCATTTTGCTTCTGAAAATTGTTCTATTCCGTAGCTAATACTGGCGGCACGAGCATAAATTCGACAATCCAAAGCCTCGTTACGCTCGCGAGTCTTTTGCCATTCTCTTTTTTGATAACCTCGAACAACCTTTGTAACGAGCTGTTCGGCGGTTAATTGCTTAAAGTATTCGCTATCATACTTTGGAAAATGGCAATATCCGGCAGGATAACTGTCGTCTTCATTACGAGTTAACCGTAAATATTGATAAAGCTCTGATTTAAGAATTGACGTTCCCACCGCCCAAACTTTTGCACCACGGCGCAACTTTTTGCCATTGATATTAAGGTCAACTCTCGTTGGTAAGCCTAAAGGCGTAACGCCGTTATCCGTTCCTTTTACAGCCATTGCAAAATTAAGCGGCTGTTTACGCACCCAGTCATAAACTTGTTGTGTTGCAAAACCGCTATCAATAGCAAAACGAGAAATTGGTAATATCGCTCCAGAACTATGTTCAAAATATCTATGCGAAAACTCAGTTAATTCATTCCAAACGCTTTCGCGAGCCGTATCTCCGTTAATAATAAAATATCCAACAGACCAGCTTTCCTTATTTCTACCCCATGCAACCACTTCGCATTCAATACGATCTTTTTGTACGTCTGCTCCAGCGGTTAAGAATAAGCCACCGCTCGGAATAATCTCTTGCTGATAATCTTCTCGACGGTCAAATAATATTTGCCACTCCGGAGCTTCGCCTTTTTCTAGCCAAGTTTCTCCTAAGACGGTATTCACCCAAACTTTTAGAAGATTGTCTTTTTTATTAGCATCTAAAAATTGTTTGACTGCATCTGCCCAAGAAAACCAACCAACTGGCGAATATAACGAAGATAAATGGAAACCGGCGACTTTGCTTTCAGGATTAAAGCGTTGCCACTCACCATGCTCAAGCATCCACGTTTTATAATGCTCTTCAATAACACCACCGCAAAATTCGCAAATATAAACTGCCGTTTGTGGGTCTTTGTTTTCCCAGTATATCTGCTTCCATTTAAGCACCTGCTTGTTTTTACAATGCGGACAAGGCACAATATAATGCCGCTGATCCGATAAGATATATTCGTCTTCAATTCGGCTAACACCCTGAATTGTCGGCGTTGACACCATAAATATTTTACGGCGATTAAATGTGCTGGTTCTTTTAATTGCCAGATTAACAGGGTCACCTTCGCCTTCGACATCGCCTTTGTAAGCATCAATTTCATCAAGAAAAATATATCTTACTGGCATTGAGCGCAGGCCAATCGCTGAATTTGCGCCGGTAAGCACTAATACACCGCCTTGAAATTCTTTCATTAACGTTGTATTGCTTGCATCTTTTGAGCGACGAGTGCTTATTAAACCGTTTAATTCCGGTATTGCCGCAAACATCGGGTCAATACGCGTTTTAGATGTTCGTTTTGCACCATCAACCGTTGGCATAACCATCATTATGGGACCGGGGGATAAATGCACGATGTAGCCGAGAAAATTGTTTCCGACTTCCGTGCCACCCACTTGAGCACCTTTCATAAATACGACTTTTTCAATACCGGAATAAGGCGAAAGGCAATCCATAATTTCTTTCAAATACGGTGTTCTGCTTGTGCGCCATCTTCCTGGCTCCGCTGAGGCTTTTTGCGATAATATGCGATATTTGTCCGCCCATTCCGATATATTCATTAACGGTTCAGGCTTTAATCCGGCATTAAATCCATCGTTATAAATGATAAAAGCATCAGCCACTATCTAAAATTTCCTCAATAATCTGTCTTATCTCTTTTGTTAAAATCTCATGTATGCGATTTGTATCGGTTTCTTTTGCCAACATTGAAGCCACTCGGTCAGGAATGTTTAATAAGGCATCACGTACCATTCGCCCTTTATTAAATGCGGCTATACGAACACCATCTGCCGAAACAAGCGATTTTTCTGCTTCCTTATTTTTGATTTCTAAGTATTTGACTTTTTCTAACTCGCTTTTTATGCGCGTTTTAAGCAATACTGTCGATAAATTGTTTAAGTCTGTGAGACTGTCATTTTTACTTGCTTTCATAGGTTGCCGAACTGCCGCTATCGCCATATCGGCTTCTTCTTCATCTATCTTGCCGTTGTGTAATCGAATAATTCCATTATTGACGAGCTTATTTACATATTGTCGGGAGTAGTTATGTTTTCGCCCCCATTCTGCTTGCGTTATAAATGCCATAATTTACTAAACTTCTTTGTGATTTCACTGGAAAAAACATTGCAATCCTATATGGGTATATTATAATATGAGTATGAAAATTAAATATGTTACAAACCGCCAAAAAGTTACAGGATTTAAATATTTCTGGTTGAAATATATAAATGGTTTTGATGCTTCCGTTCATTGTGCGCGTTGCTTGCTTGGTCATTACTCCCAAAAAGTTGGTCTTCAAATGCCTGTCAATTCTGAAATTGCGATTGACGAATTTAATGATTATAAATGTATTTATTTATGCGGTGTTATTGGATATAAAAACAATTTACACGTTGCCTTTGTTCCAAGCGATAATGAAAACGACATCATTACCGCTGAAACATATCTCGGCGATAAAGTCATCATAACCGGCGCAAAACGGCTGCCAATTCCACCACTTCCGGCTGGATATAATGGCTTGCCGTTAGCTTATACTTCTTGCCGTAATTATCAATTTGGCATTAGCTTTTTTGAGCCGGATAAAGCGCAAACAACGTTATTTCCCTTTAGCTAAGGCTATTTTATAGGCCTTTATGACATCGGCACTTCTGCCAATCGGTTTACCATTTGGGTGGAGCATTTCAAATTCGCGAATAATTGATTGTTCCACATCCTCAAATGGTAATTCAATTTTTTTAATGCCAGACATACACCAAACACCAGGATTATGCCTTTCTAAGATAGCATCTTCGCTGATAAACCGCTTGCCGAGAGCAATCGCCTCGCGCTGTCTGTGAAATTTTTGATAAAACCAATGTCCTTTCCTAAATAAAGCTGAAAAGCCGTTATCATCAAGAAATTCAATATAACGGTGCGATTTTGCCTCTCCAGCATAAGTCGTCCTATCTTGCAAATCAATCTTTTCACGAGAGCGACCTGAAAAATAAATCTTTCCTCCAAGCCGACACATCGCATTTACAAAGGTTAACACGTCATTTTCTGCCGTCATACTATCAACCGAGTTTAAGACGTAATCACAAATCACAATGTCAAACAGCCCTTTTGTTTCCAACTGTTCGCACAAATTATCTATCATTTTGTGAACCATTGTCGCATCAATAAAGTTGCCGCTTCGGTAGAAAAGCTCCACACCATGAATATCATAGCCGATTTTGCTTAACTTCCGAACATAATCTGCCTGACCGCACCCAAAATCAAGAATGCGCTCGCCTTTTTTATAATTTGGCATAAGGCTCTTTTCATAAGTAGGAGAGGCATTAAATGGTTTTTCTTCTTCCTCATCATTGCGTAAGCGGAATTTTTGCGCGAAAGTTTGAATAAAAGTCGTCTTTGTAAGATGTTCGTAAGAAAATTTACCATACTTTTTATTAAGAAATTTCGCGGCAATTTTAGTTTTATCATTCGGAATACGATAAACCCGTGCCGAAATACCCATTGCTTTACAAGCCAACACATATTGTCCGGCGTGAATAACTTTTCCCTCTTGATTAGCAACACACGCGCCCCAATTACCATATTTGATTATCAATTTGCATATTTCATTACGGACATTCGCCATTCTTGCACGCATATTGCCACGCAATTTTAACGGACTAACCATTTCATAGCCAAGTTTATCACTTCTACCAACCCAAGCTCTTTCGTCTCCGCTGTCAAAATCCGTGCCGTTATGCAACTGGTTAAAGCGTATTTCATCTGTTTGATTTATATTCGGCGGTAATAAATAAACTGGAGCTTTATCGATTCCAGCGGCAAGTAAAGCCTTTGTTCTTTGGTGTCCAGCAACAATTAAATTACCGGACACAATTATAGGCTTAACAATACCAAGTGTTTTAATCGATTCACGAAGTGTTTTTAACGATTCTTCATCAATCTCTCTCGGGTTATAATCAGCTCCGACTAAATCTTTAAGAGGATAATCGAATTCTAACATTGTTTTAATAAAACCTTTGCAACAAATCCATAACGCACACCGTTTTCTTTAACGAAATTCTCATAGGCATTTGCTAAGCCCTGATATTCTTCTTCCGAAATATGGATTTTATAACTTCCAAACGACAAGAATTTATTTGTTTGAGCTTTTTCTTCCTTTTCGCCTTCCAATGGATCTAACAGCTCATTATCGGCATCCAGCTTTAAGGCATCTTTTAAGAAATCATCATCAAAGCCGGTAATTTCCAAATCAAGCCCATCGTCCATGATAAATTTTAATTGTTCCGAGAGTTTTTCTAAATCCCAGCCAGCATTAA
Organism: uncultured Rhodospirillales bacterium; assembly: GCA_902778645.1. Classification (GTDB taxonomy): domain Bacteria; phylum Pseudomonadota; class Alphaproteobacteria; order RF32; family CAG-239; genus Scatocola. The sequence continues at coordinate 39,321 of CACYYO010000007.1, forward strand.
GTGCAATTTGATTTTCAGAAATACAAAGTCGTGCCTTTTGAGACGGCGACAAACCGCGAATAATCATAACCGGTACTTCTTCAACGCCAAGCATTTCGCCAGCCGCTTTTCTACCGTGTCCGGCTAAAATCATATCGTTTTCATCAATCAACATCGGCGCAGTCCAGCCGTTTTCCATCATAGAATTAGCTATTTGCATAATCTGTTCTTTATTATGCGTACGCGCATTGCCATCATATTCTTTTAAGTCTGCCAATTTACGGCGGCTATATTCAAGATTTGTGTTCACTTCCACTTTATCCATAGGTTTACATCCTTTATAAATGAAAACGGCGGAATTCCTAAGAATACCGCCGAAATTGTCAACTAAATCAGAAAAAAATCTGAAAAATATTATATATTTGAATTTTCAATAATAATTTTTGAGAGGTAAATTACATAAATATTCTGGAATCCCCTGAAAACACAAACAAAAGGAGAAAAAATGTCAACCATGTCAACCAAAATTTTCGGGGTACCGGCTTAAAATATGCCGCGCTTGAGCCACCCCTATAGGGTTTTTCTTTCAGAAGGACCCAGAATATTTATGTCGGCTTGAGAGGCCATAAAAAAAGAGAAAAATCGCCTTTCGACAACTTTCCTCATTCTATTAAAAACATAAGCTAAAAACGGCGAAAATGTCCATAAAAAGTTTTGCCACATCAGCTATAATAAGTATTTTATAGCTCTACACATCTTAATACATTCATTTATTGTGTAAATCTAATCCACTACAATTATATCGCTCAAGTAATCAAGTGCGCCATTTAATTTTTCGTTGGCAGAACTTCGACACAACCCGAGCTTGAAACAGACATCACGCCACGGCTCATGATTTGCTCGTAACCATATCAATTTACGCTCGACTTCCGTTAATAGAAATATCCAATCCAAGACTTCATCCAAACGCACAAGTTGTTCTGATGATGGTAAGAGCCTTATAGGCTTTCTGTCCTGTTGTAATATTTCAAGCTCTGTATAAATAATATCTGGCCACGCCGTTTTACAGCCTTGAACTTTTACCGGAGGCAGGCGTTTCGCAACAATAACAGCTTCCTCAAAGCGTTCCATAATCTCTTGTCTTGATAATTTACCCATGTCGCCGTTCCTTTGAAACTTTATCTAAGATTCTATCAAAATCGTTGAACAGCCCAAGTTCTAATGCTTTACGATATTTCATGCCTTGCATAAGAAGCCAATCATTTTTGTATTTTGCCTCTAAGTTCTTATATTCCTCAATACCCATGACATCTCTAAGGATATTGAATAAAACATAATCTACGGCGTATTTATAATCTGTAAGAAGATGAACACAGCATTTATTCTCTATATCTCTTTGCATTAATTCGTGTTCAATACAAAAATAACGTTGCGCTCCTATTGTTTGCTTTTGAACTTGCTCACTTTCTTCTTCTTGATCACTCAATTCTGCCAAAAGGTGTGCCAGCTTAGGAAATGTCGCTACTTTCTTATATTTGAAAAGATTATAACACGCTTGACGCAACTGAAATTCAGAATAATTACCTAGCTCAGTAATCCATTGTTCGATAATTTTTTCTGGCTCTTGTCCACTTTTGGGTTTTCTAAGCCAAGTTGGCTCACCATATAAATCGTATAAAGTCTCGAAAACACAATTCATCACTTTATGCTTACGAGTTAAATGATCCATTACAGACATTACTCAATTCCTTTGGATTTAAGCAATTCCGCAAAACTCCTGCCATTTTTTTGAGATTCGTCTTTTGATAAAATATCCGAATGAAATGAGGATATTTTATTTTTTAAACTATTCTTATTTTCTTGAGTCGTGGCTATGGCTTGGACTCTTGACTGGCTTTTTGTTGGACTTTTGTCGGACATTTTGCTTGTCATTGGTTGGACTTTTTGCTGGACATTTTCAAAAGGCTTTTCTTGAAATAGGTCATATTTTCCAATGGATATAAGCGAATATTGGTTGGTCGTTTGCGAGGTTATTACGCCGGACATTTTGAGTTTATCTAGAGATGTCCTTATCTGACGTTCCGAGAGTCTTAATGCCTGCGCTAGTTCCTGCCTGCCAGTTACGAGTTGTCCACGTTTAACAACGATATTACGCCACCGCTTATCTTCATAATTTGCCGTTAAAAGCAAGTGCATGAATAAGCGAAAGGTATTTGCATCGCTATACCATTCCCATTCCGTTATACGTCTATGAATTTTAATCCAGCCACTCATAGCGAATCACAAATTCCGCTTATTTGTTGACTAACGTATTCTGAGCTTTGTTCTTGTTTTCAAACTCAATAACGCTTTCAAGCGAATAAAGGATCTTGCGACCAATTCTTATAAATTCAGGTCCGAAGCCATAAATGCGCCAATGCTCGATTGTATTTGGATTAACTTTCCACCGCTGAGACAGCTCTTTTGTTGTTAAATAGCTATTAACGCTTGAATTTTGATTTTCCATGATTACTTTTTCCTCATAAAATTATTGAAAATTACATTCAAACTTTGAGGAATTAAGTCGCTGAATTACAGTCGGATAAGTCAGAGTAAAAATCGGACGCACTCGGATAATCAGCCGATAAAAAGTGACTTTCGACCGTTCTTATCTATAATTTTAATCAGACACTCGTCCGACTTATGTCATACTTTAGTTGTATTTAACTGTGTATAAATTATGTTATCATCAGACAATAATAGCCTTTTGAGCGGTATTTTATACGCGACAATATCGGATGCGAGCGAAACAAATCTCTCAAATGTTGCGTTCGCGCTCCGCTATCTATCAACAAATTTTTACCTAATACCCAAGGATTATTTGTTGAGGCAGCCTTATACAATTCTTTGATAATTTTTGCCTGTAATGGACCGAAAGTATAAACATCGTGTCCAATCATCAGCATATCACTGTCGCTATGCGTGGTTAGATTATTTATAGATTCTATATTGTTATTATCCCACAGAGGTAGTTCTGTCTGTTCGCAAGACATCTTATACTTCTGCTCAAATTCTTGTAAATCTTTTAAGAAGATAAGCAAATCAACCTTTGTTATTTGTATTCGCTCGGGCTGAACAAGTCTTATTCTTTTAGATTCGGTAGTACTTAGTAGTTCAGAGATAGTCCTTTTATAATGGCGAAACATTATATGGCAATCTTCCGGTAATACTTTTACGCAACCGGTAAATTCACATACATTTCTCTCATTATTGTTTGCTACATTGGATAATTTGACTGCACAAACTTTAATGTGAGCGTTAAGTAAGCCATTTTCAATACAGTATTCAACGTCCTTTACTTTTCTATGCCAACGAGTAGCCACTTCTGTAATAGAAAAGTATTCTTTACTCGGGAATGTCATTGTAACCTCTCTTGAAAATTAAGTTTAGGGTTACATTATAATATTAGTTATTTAATATAAGATTACACAAAAATCACTACTTTTGGTAGTAATTCAATAAAATAAAAAAACGCAAAATGGAATTTAAAAATAAAAAAAAACCTTGAAAACTCAAGGTCTTAAAATGGTGCCGACAGAGAGACTTGAACTCCCGACCAACCGATTACAAATCGGTTGCTCTACCAACTGAGCTATGTCGGCATAGCAACTGAAAATGCTTATATATTACTACCTTTCCAATGTCAACAAGAATTTTAGAAATTTTCGTTTTTATTAACATTTGTCGAAACTCATAATACATATACATACATATATCAACAAAAAAGGCTCATCCGAGTGAGCGCCGAGTGAGTGAGCAACAAACAGTTTATGACTCCACCGATAACTTTAAAACAGGTCAAATTTAAAATAAAAACTCTTGAAACCTTTACCCACAAAAGAAAAAGTCTTTAAATTCAATAGTTTAAAATTATGGAGATTCAATAGCTTACCTTGTTTACAAATCAGTAGCTCTACCAACTGAGCTATGTTGGCTCAAGCACTTTGAAGTATATATACTAGCCGTTTTTCATTGTCAATATAAAAATTTAATCTATCTTCATTAACCGCGCTTTAAGATATCTCCCGTATTATCAATTCCATAAGGAGTAAAGGATGAAAAAGTTTATTTTATTGTTATGGACAATACTCTGCTTTTCAATCAACGCACAAGCAGAAATTGATCCGGCACAAGCTTATGCAGTTGCCCTCAAAGGAACACCATCAGACCTCAAAAAACTCCTTCACGCCGGATACGATGTTAATCGCCCTCATAAGTGCAACACCTTGTTGACGGCTGCTATCAAAAGCGGTGCTGAAGAACCTGTCTTACCGGAAACACCTGATGATACCTTGCGCAAGATCACTCTATTGCTCAATGCCGGTGCCGACGTTAACTTTACACCTTGTCCCGAAAGCGGAATGCTCCCCTTATCATGGGCGATAGCTTTACCTCTCTTGGTTGAAGAACAGGAAAAAGAAGCTATAAGTGCTTTCGAGAATCAGGTAACTGAAACCGCCGATTACTGTGACTACCAAGTGGTCACGCCCAAACCTTGCCGCTACCTGACAGAAGAAGAACAACAAAAAATCAAAAACCATATTCACGAACAGTTTGCCTTACAACAGCAAAAGTTAAAACCTCTACACATGAGAATTATTAAGCTTTTACTCAACCGTGGTGCTAGCATCGATAAAAGTGACCTCAGTGCCCAAACACCTCTGCTTTATGCCTCTACCCTGCCGGGAAACTATGCTTTAGAAACTGTACAATATCTGCTGTCCAAAGGTGCGTCGACAAATACCATCAATGCAGAAAACCAGACGCCGTTATTCTTTGCACACGTTCGAAACCACCCTGAGGTTGTTAATCTACTCATGGAATATGGTGCTGATCCGACAGTACAAGACAGTCGCGGTTTCCTTTTTAATCAATCCAAAACCGCAACTTTCCGTACCGTTATGAGTGATGAAGATTCAATATTGCTGGAAATTCTCTATTAATTATAAAGTTTTCTGCACATCTTTCAGAACCCGATCGACCTTTTTTTCCGCGGCATGAATTGTATCACTGACATTGTATTCATCGTGCAAATGATCAGCAATGTGTTTAACCTTGTGCCAAAAACCGTTTTCCCAGGCAATGAGTGTTCCCCAAATAGCCATAACAGAAACCACAATGGTAAAAATAGCCTCGGTAATTTCAAGTTTATCTTTAAATGTCCAATTATTTTTTTGCATACGACAGAGATAATCGTAAAATTTTGAGTTTCAAGAAAATTAACTTGAAATTATAACAATATCTTTTATTATCATAAACGTAAGCAGGTGTTCTGCTTATGGGGTCTCGAAGCCTCCCTGAAAAAAAATAACTCCTTCTTTAGAAGAGGGAGATGGTGGAATATATTGAATACACCATACTGTTTTCTGGCAGTTTCGAGCTCCCTCGCCTTTATTTAAGGCGAGTTTTTTGTTTTTAATTTAACAAAAATAAGGAGTTCAACAAATGAGTGGTAAACAAATCCGAAGAGACATCGGCAGACAATTAGGAGCTTTACGTCGTTATAAAAAACTATCTCTGCAAAAAGTTTCTAAAGCGACTAAAATTAATATCAATACTATAGATGAAATTGAAATGGGTATCATCCGCCCTTGGGAATGTTACACGAAACTCAGAAATTATTATAATTGCGACATTAAACTGGTTGAAAAATAAGCAACAAAAAAGCACTCAAAAGAGTGCTTTTTCATCACAACTACTATTACGAAAATCACAAATAATGAGGTTAATAGTAGGCGTCTAGGGCAGAAGTACCGCAGCGTACAAAAAAAGTACGTGAGGACACTTCTGTCCCGAAGACAACGCCCTAGTAACCCATTAGGCGTGATTTTCTAGGTCTTCACCTGTCTCTTGGTTCACCCTCTTCGCAGAAAGTTTAACCTTACCACGATTATCTGTGCCTAAGCATTTAACCCACATGGTATCACCCTCTTTATAGAAGTCAGAAACAGAGGCAATACGCTCGTTTTTAACTTCTGAGATATGAACCAAACCTTCGGTCTGACCGAGGAAGCGAACAAATGCACCGAAATCCATAATCTTGGTAATAGTGCCTTTGTAAATTTTTCCTTCTTCAGGAACGGCAACAATACCCAAAATCCAATTCAAAGCCGCATCGCCGTTTTCCTTCTTGAGAGACGCGATTCTGACCACACCGTCATCTTCGATATCAATTTTGCAGCCAGTAGTTTCGGTAATTTCACGAATAACCTTACCGCCTGAACCGATAACTTCGCGGATTTTATCAACCGGAATCTTAATAGCAACAATGCGCGGTGCTTTATCAGAAACGTGTGGACGAGGCTCGGCAATAGCTTTTGCCATTTCACCCAAAATGTGAATACGACCTTCATGCGCCTGAGCCAAAGCCGTTTGCATAATTTCTTTAGTGATCGATGTAATTTTAATATCCATCTGCAAAGCTGTCACACCGTCTTTTGTACCGGCAACCTTAAAGTCCATATCGCCAAGGTGGTCTTCATCACCCAAGATATCTGTCAAGACGGCAACACGACCATCTTCTTCCTTAATCAAGCCCATAGCAATACCGGCAACAGGTTTACGCATCGGCACACCGGCAGACATCAAAGACATCGTTGTTCCGCAAACGGTCGCCATAGAAGATGATCCGTTAGACTCCATAATATCAGACACAACTCTGATTGTATAAGGAAAAGAGTCCTTATCTTTCGGCAACATCGGATGAATAGCACGCCAAGCCAATTTACCATGACCGATTTCACGACGTCCCGGAGAACCGATACGACCACATTCACCAACTGAGAACGGCGGGAAGTTGTAGTTAAGCATAAAGTCTTCTTTATATTCATCCATCAAACCATCAACGATTTGTGCGTCTTCGCCTGTTCCTAAAGTTGTTACAACCAAAGCCTGTGTTTCACCACGCGTGAAAATAGCTGAACCGTGAGCCATCGGCAAAACATCTACTTCACACTGAATCGGGCGAACTGTCTTAGTGTCACGTCCGTCAATACGATGACCCGTTGTCAAAACTTTCTCACGAACAACTTTGTGCATGATAGCTTCGATAACATCGCCGATATAGCGTTGTTCAATTTCATTTTCAGGGTCAATGGTCGCTTTAACTTCTTCACTGGCCTGACCAACCAAAGTACCACGCGCTAATTTGTCGGTAACTTTGAAAGCCTCTTCATACTTACCGATAAATTGCTTTTCGATACGATTGTACAAATCATAATATTCTTGAGGAAATACCGGAGATTCCCATTTTTCTTTACCGGCTTCTTGAGCCAATTCGTTAATCATTTTGATAACCGGCTGGAAACTCTCAAAACCGAACATAACCGCATTGAGCATGGTTTCTTCTGACAACTCTTGAGCCTCAGATTCTACCATCAAAACACCTTCATTTGTACCGGCAACAACCAATTCCAAATCTGTTTCTTTGAGTTGCTCAATAGTCGGATTCAAAACATATTGACCGTTGATATAGCCGACTTTAGCTCCACCGATAGGCCCTAAGAACGGAATCCCTGAAACAGCCAAAGCCGCAGAAGCAGCCAACATTGCCGGAATATCAGAGTCTGTCTTTTGATCATGAGACAAGACCGTACAAATGATTTGAACTTCATTTTTGAAAGCATCAGGGAACAACGGACGTATAGGTCTGTCAATCAAACGAGAGAGTAAAACCTCACGCTCGCTGGGTTTACCTTCGCGCTTCATAAAACCGCCCGGAATTTTACCGGTTGCATAATATTTTTCCTGATAGTTAACGGTTAACGGAAAGAAATCCTGATCTGCCTTAACCTCTTTAGCGGCACAAACAGTCGCAATAACCTCTGTCTCTCCATATTTTACAACAACAGCACCGGTGGCCTGACGAGCCAATTTGCCGGTTTCAAAAACTAACGGACGTCCGCCCCATTCGATCTCTTTGCGGACAACTTTAAAATCAATCATATATTTCTTTCCTTTTCTAATATATCTCTTTTACTACCATTCGAAAGAGCCCTCTCTTCCGAACCACCTGCCGGCTCACCCGAACAGGATTTAAAAACAAAGCAAGGGGCATTTATCGCCCCTAAACTTTATTAAATAGTCCATAGGTCAAAGTAAGTAAAAATTGAATTTTTAACTTGTAATATATTCATTTTCCTTACCCCTGACCTCTTTAACATCTTTATCACAAACTCCGACTTTGCAGAAGTTTGATAAAGGGGATTGCTATTGAGCGCTTTTTGAATGCGGTGTACAAATTAGTACATAAATGAAAAAAGCGCCAATTTGAATCCCCTTTTGCAAACTTCTTACCTGCGGATGTTCAACTTTTTGATAATGTCTGCATAGCGTGATTCACTTGTCGACTTCAAGTGATCCAACAAGTGACGGCGTTTGCTGACCATCTTCATCAAACCCAAACGAGAGTGTAAATCTTTCTTATGAGTATTGAAGTGCTCAATCAAAGCATTGATTCTGTATGTCCAAATTGCGATTTGAACTTCAGGACAACCGCTATCATTAGCTGAGCGACCAAATTCTTTAATTAATTCTTGTTTTTTTTCATTAGTAATCGACATCTGTTTTTCCTTTTCATTTTTATCATTAAAACAAGCAAACCGCTAACAAAAACTAAACCAGTGAACCCGTTATAGATTAAAAACCCGCACCGGAGAAATTCTTGTCTCATCGATTCGCACCAGTGCAACCAACTTTCCCTGACTAAAAGCTGCCATCTCTTGCCCGATATACCTTTGTACATCATAAGCCTTAGGAGACAACCCTTGTCCTTGTTTGAGTTTAGCTGCATCTGCTTCCGAAACAGCCAAGTCCGCGATGTCGCGCAGAGAGGTTTCTAACGGAAGCAAAATCTTCTTGAGGTCATCACTATGCACTATATTTTTTATTTTTTCCAGTAAAATCGCATCATCAATCAAAAATTTTCCGCATTTTGTTCGTCTGAGCTCTTTCAAATAGCCTTTTGAGCCCAGTTTTAAGGCAATATCACGGCCGAGTGTTCGCACATAAGTTCCTTTAGAACATTTGACCTTAAATTTTGCTTGCCGATTCGCTTCATCAAAATTTAACAACTGCAAATCAAAAATTTCAATCTCTCGCTCCGGCATCTCGACCTGTTGTCCAGAACGAGCCAGTTTATAAGCACGCTGTCCGTCAATTTTTATGGCTGAATATTGAGGTGGAACTTGTTTGATTTTCCCGATAAACAACGGAATAACCTGCTGTATTTCATCTCGTGTGGGAGTTTTTTCGCATACTTCAACAATTTCACCTTCGCTGTCATCAGTATTGGTACTTGCCCCGAATTGTAAAAGAAACTCATACTCTTTGTCGCCATCTGTCACATAGGGCAAAACTTTTGTTGCCTCACCGAAAGCAATCGGTAAAACGCCCGTTGCAAAAGGGTCAAGCGTTCCGGCATGACCGTTTTTTTTAGCATTAAACAATCGACGCGTCAGGTTCACAACCTGCGTTGACCCCATATCCCGCGGCTTATCAATAATCAACCAACCGCTAATATCTTCCCCTTTAGAATGCTTCATATATTCCTCTTCCTGATACCTTAACGCACACCTTGCTTTTTGTAAACTGAATTATTTAGACAAAAAAATGCAAGCCATTTATGATTGGCTCGCCTCCGAGGCTAAGATTTACTAGTCTCAGCAGTAGTAATAAAAGGACTTCGTGATGAAGTCCTTTTATTGTTTTCTTAATCCCATTCAATAACAGGATAGTTTTGCCAACCAACTAAATCGTAGTGCCACCACTCATGTGATATTGCCCTAAAACCATGACTTTCCATCAGGTTTTTGAGTTCTTCACGATTGCGGATAGCCTCCGCTTCAGCCTCCATATAATCATGGCGTGCCTTCTTCAAATGAGCTTGGAATGCCTCGAATTTTCCTTCTGCTACTTGGGCGGCAAACTCAGGCGTGTAGGCATCTACTTCTGTCGGATAGACGAGATTATTCCCCTCCAAATCCGTTAAGCAGACATCCACTGCCGTCCCATGACAGTGATTCGACATCTTATAATCTGCCTTAAAGAATCCTTGAATAGGAACGACTTCCACACACTTTATATGCGCTATCGGCGGACGGTATGCATCGCAAATACGCATTTTACAACCCATTTTTTCCAGTTCCGGAACTAACGAGAGCAACCGTTCTGAAACATCTTTATGCATATACAACCTGTTTCCGAAACCAACTTCTTCATAAACAGGGCGAGAGAGCATATTGTTTGCTCGAGCATACATTAAATCTGCAATAAAATGCTCATTTTCAAACAAAACTAATGCTGACATCTACACCTCTACCTCAAACCACTCACAATTTGCTATCGGATGATGAACTTTGAAAAAATGATAATAAAGAAGACACATCACTGCTCCGTGCGAAAAAATACCGACACATTTGCACTTCCCCTGATTCTCATTTTTAATTCTTTCAATTGCCGACAATAGCCTTGCTAAACACTGATTAATTGTTTCTCCTCCCGGTAAAGAAGTATCATATAAATCAGTCCGCTCAGTAAAAAACAGCACTCGTTCCGTGCCAAATTTTTCACACGCCTCTGAGATAAGCATACCTTCTACCTCACCATAATGAAACTCTTCAACCCCCTCAATCGGCTCAACATCAAGCCCGCATTCGGCAGCAACGAGTGTTGCCGTTTGAATGGCACGAGTTAAAGTAGAACTATAAATTTTTTCCAACCCCAAACCTTTGGCCTTATCCGCAAGCTTCTGTGCTTGTTTGATTCCTTTCACATTCAACGGGGTATCAACACCGGCTCCTTGCATAATTTCTTTCACATTACTGTCCGTCTCACCATGACGAAAAAATATAATTTTCATAGGCATCTCCTTGCCTTAGTATTCTCCTCGATAAATCTTGCAAAATCGTAAATTTCTAAGTAAAATTTAAAATAAGAAAG
>CACYYO010000008.1 GCA_902778645.1 uncultured Rhodospirillales bacterium
GGCGGAGAGTATTTTGATAAGTCCGTGATTATTGATGATGATGTCAAAGCAAAGATTTATGATGCTGTCTCACTGATTCCGTTACACGGACCTGCTTTTGTTTTGTGTTTGGAGGCTGTTAATCGTTTGTTACCGCAGATTACTCAGGTTGCTGCTTTTGATTCAGCCTATCACCAAACGATGAAAAAAGAGGCTTTTTTATATGCTCTGCCTATAGAACAATATGAAAAATATCGTATTCGTAAATATGGTTTCCATGGCACGTCGCATGCTTATATTGCTCAACAAGCAGAAAAAATGCTGGGTTATCGCGGGAAGGTGATTTCTTGTCATTTGGGGAGCGGGGCTTCTATTACGGCCATCGAGGATGGTAAAAGTGTTGATACAACCATGGGATTTACGCCGATGGTCGGGATGATTATGGGTACGCGTTGCGGCGATTTGGATGCTTATGTTCCTTTCCATATCATGAAAACACAAAATAAAACGATGGATGAAGTCAATATGATGCTCAATAAGGAAAGCGGGCTTTTGGGATTGTCCGGCTATTCTGACATGAGAGAGATTCAAGAACATTATATTGCCGGTGAGGAGCGTGCAATTACAGCGATTAATGTTTATGTTCATCAACTGATTAAACATATCGGTTCTTTTGTGGCTGTTTTGAACGGGCTTGATGCCTTGGTCTTTACCGGCGGTGTGGGTGAAAATTCTTCATTTATTCGAAAATTGGTTTGCCAGCGTTTGGGGTATTTAGGGGTAATGCTCAATGATAAGGCTAATCATGTCAGTGGTCAGGAAGCGGTTATTTCTGCCGCAGAATCGAAAGTTAAGGTCTTGGTTATTCCTGCAAATGAGGAACTGATGATCGCGCAAGACACTTATCGCCTGATTAGTGATGCAGAAAAGTTAGAAAAAACAGCCTAACCTCTTTAATCTTTATTATCAGTTCTTATCTTATTCCTGCTTTTGGTGAGAAGGAGGAGAGATGAAGGACGTTGTTGCTTTTTTGCTTGTTTTGTGTGGGGTAACGGAGGTTCAAGCACAAACAACGTTTACTTATGATAATTTAGCGGTCAATAGCGGGCCGATTGTTGTTTATGGCAGTGCCGATGCCGGTGATGGCAAGAGAAATACTTTTTTGCTGGAGCAGCCTAATGCCGATAATCCTCTCGGGAATCCTATACAAGTCAGTGCTCCTCAAGAAAGCGCTCCGGTTGAAGGGCAACAAATATCTTCGGTAACTCCTCAAAAATCAATATCACAACAGAAAGTCGTTAGCGAGAGTTTGCCCGTTAATCCGCAATTGTCGGCAACAGAGACTCCGCAAAAAGTAAATGAGCAAATCCAGGATACGCTTTATGAATCCGGTGGGCGAATTTATGATATCCAATCTTATCCGGTGAAAGATATCGATTATGTGGAAACGCCAAATATTAATCCGACAATAACGACTTATCCGCCGATTTAGAAAATAAAACGTAATCCGGCTGAAAACTCGCTGACAGCATCGTAGGGGTCTTTTTCCCCTGAGTTTAAGAGTGTGTAGTGGTACATGGCACGAATGGCTATATTCCTGCAAATATAATATTGTAAACCGATACCAAAGCGCGGTCCGTTGTTACTGTCGTCGGCTTTAGTGCCATCGATTTTATTGTGAAACTCATATTTTGCCATACCCAGAGAGGCAATCAGAGCAAAATTATCGGACAGACTTGCTTCGCCAAAAATATCAAAGCCATAAGCGCGCAATTTAGATTGCAGAGAGCCTTCTTTGACGTCTTTAGAATTTAGAATATAAGCCTCCAAGCCGATACCATAGGCACTCAAGCCAATAACAGGAGAGATACTGTTGTAGTCATCCTTGGGTTGAATACTGTCTTCTTGTCCGTTGTTGTATTTAATGTCTGAGTTGACGTAGTCAGCTCCGAGGATGAGGTGAAAATTAGATGCAAAAACGCTTGCCGTCGGGTATAAAACTCCTCCGGCAAGCGCAAGTAACATCACTATTTTTCTAACTATTTGCATATAATTTCCTAAGAAACCTTTTGAGATTATATGCAGTGTATAGCGAATATGTTAAAATATGGTTATTATTTTATTTTTTCAAATCACTGGTGCAGTGAGGGCACTTAACAGCGTTAATATCAATCTCTGAGCGGCAATACGGGCAGACTTTTGTTGTCGGATTAGCCGCTTTTTCTTCAGCCTCTTTTTTGAGCATTTTGGCTTGCAATTCGTTAATGCCTTTAATCAAAATAAATACGGCAAAAGCAACAATTGTAAAGCTGATTAAGGCATTAACGAAAATACCAATGTTCATGGTAACGGCACCGGCTTTTTGGGCAGCATCCAGGGAGGCATAAGGAGCAGCAACAGCGCCTTCTTTTAAGGTAATGAATAAGTTTGAAAAATCAACTTTACCGAGCAATAAACCAATCGGGGGCATAATGACATCTTTAACCAGCGAATCGACGATTTTACCAAAAGCGGCACCAATGATGATACCGACAGCCATGTCGATGACATTGCCACGCATTGCAAATTTTTTGAATTCATTAATAAAGTTTTTCATCTTATTCTCCTATAGACTCATAAAACCTCAGGGCGAGGTTTTATGACGGGGTTACTGTTTGATTTTGTCTACCTGATTAAATTCTAATTCAACCGGTGTTGAACGGCCGAAAATAGAAACCGAAACCTTCAGGCGCGATTTTTCGGTATCAACTTCTTCCACCAAACCAACGAAAGAGGCAAAAGGCCCTTCGTTGACGCGAACTTGCTCACCAACCTCGTATTCAACAACAGTTTGAGGTCTTTCAATCCCTTCCTGCATTTGTGTCATAATACGCTTCGCCTCAGCCTCACTAATCGGCTGCGGTTTGTTACGGCTACCTAAAAAGCCGGTTACACGAGGGGTGTTTTTGACAATATGCCAGTATTCATCTGACATTTCCATCTTAATCAGGACGTAACCAGGGAAAAACTTATGTTCCGCATTAACCTTGGTTCCCTTGCGGACCTCGACAACTTCCTCAGTCGGGACAATAACTTCCTGAATCTTATCTTCAATATTTTTTAAGGCTGCTTGTTCTCTGATTGATTCGGCTACCTTTTTTTCAGAGCCGGAATAAACATGAAGAACATACCAACGTGCTGTCATCTTATTAAACTCCAAGACCTAAAATTAACTTCATCAGCCAACCGATAATCTGGTCAACAAAAAAGAAAAACGTTGCCGCAATGGCCACAATAACAATGACCATGCTTGCCGTTTGCATAACCTCTTTCTTGGTTGGCCAAGAAACTTTCTTAACCTCTTGTTTGACTTGTCTTAAAAATTGTATCGGACTCGTTTTTGCCATAGCTTATCCATATCTAAAAGTTAAACCGAATTATCGCTGTCTGTTATTTACAGTAAAACAGGCGTAACAACCTAAACAGATATCAGCTGCCGCCAAATCTTATCGCTATATAAATATTTTTATGCTCAGATGTCAAGGAAATCTTTGTTATATTCTGCAGTTTTTTTATTTTATCTTAACTTTATTGTGGTGAAATCGAGGCATTCGGTTATGCAAAAAATGTTAAGCAGGGGCATCATGGAAAATTACGGCAAAATGCTTGATTTGTTTGACTTGGCAATGCAAATGCAATCTTCAAGTGAGGGGCTGTCACTAAACGATATACAAAGCTTATATCACGTCTCACGACGGACGGCTGAAAGAATGCGCGATGCTTTGTTGCGTTATTTTCCGCAAATGGAAGAAGTCGAAAGCGACGAGAGAATTAAGCGGTGGCGGATTACGCAACGAAGCTTGAATACGCTGATTTCATTTTCTACCGAGGAATTAGCCACATTCAAAACGGCTATTGACTGCTTGCAACAACATAATTTATCGGAACAAGCCGAAAACTTGCGTCATATTGAGCTGAAACTGCGTAATTTAATTAAACCGGAACAAAAACAACGTATCGAAGTTGATGCCGAGGAACTGATGAAAGCTGAGGGTTTGGCTTTACGCCCCGGTCCGAGAATGGTGATTGATGAGTCAATTCTGGCAGCAATCCGCGAGGCAATTTTAAGCTGTCATCAAATTAAAGTGGTTTATTATAATAAAAAAACAGGTAAAACAAATACTAATACTCTAATGCCGTATGGCATTTTATATGGTGAACGCAATCATTATTTGGTGGCACGGCATAGTGATGGTTATTTCGGGGATGCGGTACACCACTTTATTTTGAGTAATATTCAGAAGATTGAGATTTTACCGGAAACTTACCAAATCCCCGAAGATTTCAGTTTAGCCAAACACGCAGAACAATCTTTCGGGGTCTTCCAAGAGGAGCCGTTTGAGGTCGAATGGCTGTTTGATAAAGAAGCCGCACCGGATGCAAAACGTTATATTTTCCACCCATCTCAGACGATGACCGAAAATCCGGACGGGAGCTTAACCGTTAAATTCAAAGCCGGCGGGAAAAAGGAAATGAAGTGGCACCTCTACACTTGGGAAGACCATGTCAAAGTCATTAAGCCGGAGGACTGGTATGAAGAAAAGAGAGGATTATAGAAATCTTAACCTTTGAGTGGTAAGGTTTAAATTATTGGACTGTAGAATCATCACTCTTATGATGACATGCTTGGAAACTTCTGAATTATAATTAAAAGAGAATAAAAGTGACTGATTATAAGCAAAAGTTGAATAAAAAAACTGCATTAATAAACGAGCAAATCAATATTCAAAATACGATTCAGAATATCTCTTCTGCATGGGATTTTGCAATTAATCTGTTACCTAACGAAAAATTGGCTGAATATTTTATTGAAGACAATTTTTCTTATATTCAACATACTGCAAATAGTATTTCTGATAAAATTTTCGATTTATGGGGTATCATCATAAATTATTGGCAAGAAAATAAGGAAATAACACAAAAAATCCACGATTTCTACAACAAAAAAAATAAACAGATTATAGAAGAACTTTCTAAGATTAAATTTGATTATATGAAATATCATCCTCTTCTTGGAAAATGTGAAAAACAACATGCCTATTTTCAAAAACCATTATATTGTCACCTTAACCCCACAGAACCTCAATTTACAAAAGCTCTATCTTGTTTTCTAAAAGACAATCAGCAGAGCTGTATGGCCTTTATATGTGCAATATATATATTGCTAGGAAAAAAAGTTGGAGATATTAAAAATAAAAAATTCGATTGTCATTGTGAAGAGCGAACAGAAGAAGAAAGGCGGATTGACGATGTGATTATCTGGGATGATGGAATTTTATGCGTTGAAGTGAAATTTGATGCCATATTACAGAATAATCTTTCTCAATATAAAAGATATATAGAAACGAAGAAAGAATATAAAAAATTAACTGAAAAATATTTTATTGTTATAAGTATTAAAAATATTACTTATCAAATTGAAAAAAGTATTCGCAAAAGTCGCTATCATAATAAAAGTGGATGGATAAATCTACTTTGGAAAGATGTTTTACGAGAATGGGAGCAAGTGATTATAAAAGAAAATATTAAAGAAGATGATGATTTTAAACGTTATCGTCGTTCATTATGGGATAAAATTTATAAAATAGGAGAATAATATGTCTATACTAATACCTGAAACAATTAAAACATACTGCGCAAACAAAGAAAATACGCAAGCAATGAATGCTTTGATAGAAGCTATTAATAATAAAAAGTCTAATTTATTTTCAGACACTTTTGATGATTATCAAAAAAAATGCGAAGTTGAGCTGTTTGTTGAAAAATTTAAATATGATATGTGGAAATTTAGATATGATTTGTGGAAAGCAGTATGGGGCGAAGTCTGTAAAAATGATTATCAGGATTTAATAGATGGCAGTAATACAACATTTTGCAGTGTGGATGAATATGATATAATGTTTTATGTAAGCTATGAAATTGGGAAAACATATAATTTTATGGTTTCTAGTATTAATGGTATAGGTAGTACTGATGGACCAAAGATTATTATCGGAGCATCCGTAGAAGACAACGAAAAGGAAGAGAGTGTAATTTCTGAAGTTGAAATTAAAAATAAAAAATTAGAATTAAAATATGAAAAATATGATAATGTCGAAGAGCATTATACAGAAAGTGAACATTTTGTAGATATAAACAAAATTGAAAAAATTGAAGACGATGATATAAAGAAATTTAGAGATGCTGCCAAGCAGATTTTGGATTATATAACAACCGAAAATTCAGTAGTAAAAAAAGTATGTAAGTGTAAAAAATAGCTATGTACCTATCAAAGTCTGACTATATACTCGGGTGTTTTTGTGAAAAGGCGTTATGGCTGAAAAAGCATAGACGCGACTTATTAGAAACGCCCGAAACCAATGCTCAAGCTGATACCGGTTATGACGTTCAGGATTTAGCACAAAAACTTTATCCCGATGGCGTGATGATTGAAGCTGAACCATGGGAAGTTGGACAAGGGGCTGAACTGACAAAGAAACAAGCTAAAAAGCATTCGGTTTTGTTTGAGGCTGTTGCTAAAGATGATGACGGAACCTTCTGTCGGATTGATATTTTAGAAAAGAATGGTCGCAGTTGGAATTTGATTGAAATTAAAAGCACTAATGAAGTCAAGGACACACAAATACAAGACCTTGCTTATCAACATTATGTCTTTACTCAAGCTGGCTACAAAATTAAACAATGTTTTATTCTCCACTTAAATAAAGATTATGTACGAGGCAAAAGATTAAGTATCAAAAACCTATTCAAGCTTGATGATGTCACCGAAGAAGTTGCAGAAATTCAGGAAAGCGTTTCAAAAAATACAGACTATTTGCTTAAATATCAAAATAAACGCGTTGAACCGAAAATCAAAATTTCTAAGCAATGTCAAAAATGTGATTTTTATGCTTATTGCTGTGCTAAAGTACCGGATTACTCAATTTGGGATATTTTTCAAATCACTACCGCAACCAAAATTTGTGAAAAGCTCAATTCTTATGATATTAATAAATTAAATGCGGATGACTATGACGGTAAGAATAAAATTGATATTGAAGCTTGGCAAAAACAAAAAATTCATTGCGATAAAAAGCAAATCAAAGAGTTTTTAAGCCAACTTAAATATCCGTTGTACTATTTGGATTATGAAACCATACAATCAGCAATACCGATGTTTGAAAATTCAAGTCCGTATCAGCAGATACCGTTTCAATTCTCTTTGCATATTCAAAAAGAAGTCGGTGGAGAGGTTAAACATATCAGCTTTTTGCATAAGGAAAAATCAGACCCCAGACGTGCTTTGGCCGAATACTTGGTTAAACATTGCGGTAAAAAAGGCTCGGTTGTCGTTTATAATCAAACATTTGAAAAAAGTCGCAATGCGGAACTGGCGGATTTGTTCCCCGATTTACGCAAAGCTCTGTTAGCTATTAATGACCGTATTGTCGATCAGCTTATCCCTTTTCGCGAGCGTGCCTTGTATCACTACAAACAGCATAGTTCAGCCTCGATAAAGCATGTTCTTCCTGCCTTTACAAAACTTTCTTATGAAAATATGGAAGTTCATAATGGTGGGGAAGCGATGGAACGCTATCTCGCGTTCATGCAAGGTAAATTGACCTTGGCAGAAGAAAAAGCCCTTTTTGACGGCTTAGAGGCTTATTGCGGACAAGATACTTATGCTATGGTTAAGCTTATGGAAGTCCTCTATAAAAAAGCCAAATAGATAAATACGTCACATTTTGACATATATCTCTTTTATACTCAAAAGTGTAAAGGAGGTAGAGATAATGGAAAAATGGAAACAAAAGCTGCTGTTAAGCTATATCTATAATTTTATCAATAATCGTCACGCGGTTAAAAATAAAATGGTAGATTTTATAGAATGGTATCAGGATTATTGGCAAAAATATTTTAATTTCACGTATCATTGGCTATCTAAAAACAAACAAAACGATGATTTTGCGGACTTTCATGACTTAAAAAAAGACTATTTGGCCGGAGTGAAAGGATTTAGGGAAAAAATATCTCGACGATTGGTTCGCTATGCCTCATTAGCGAAAAGTCCTTATGAGCAAAAAGCTGATGTTATCGGACAACTTTTAGGCTTGTCTGAGGAAGAAAAGGAAATTTTGTGTGCCCTGTGGTTATTCAAAACAGAATCTGAATTTGAACGGTTCAGCAGTGCAATTGAAGATACAAGAGAAGATGTTTTTGATGTGCTTCCTTATTTTTTAGGAATGTCGGAGTATAAGTTCTCTAAATATACCGACGGTAGTTCGCCGTTGTGTAAATCCGGTTTAATCGACCATAAATTCGGGGATACCAATTTAACCGATGTCGCAGAAAAATTGGCAACCAGTCGAATCAGGACTATTTCAGATATCAAAGAATGTCTTATTGGCAAAACACTGAAAGCCAACCTAGAATGGCATGATTTTAATTATGTTGAAGAAAAAGAGTTCTGTGCCAAGTTATTGAAGCGAGCATTATCTTCTCATGCGAAAGGTGTAAATATTCTACTTTATGGTACGCACGGAACAGGTAAAACCGAATTTGCTAAAACTCTCGTTCAGCACGTTAATGCGGAACTTTACGGCTTGGGTGAAAATTTCGATAACGACGATTCACGCAAAGAAAAACTTGATTTAGCTCATCGTTTGCTTGAAAAAGATAAAAATACATGCTTACTTATTGATGAAGCCGATGACTTTTTGGAAGGTTCAGGTTGCTTCCACTATGATAATAATAAATTGTATGTTAATCGCGTCCTTGAAAATAATCGTATACCGGCAATATGGATTGTTAATGACATAGAAGAACTTGATAAAGCTTTCCTCAGACGGTTTAGTTTTGCGATTAATTTCAGTAAACCGACACTTAAAACCCGAACGCAAATGTGGCAAAAGGCATTAAAACAAAACAATCTACCCGATGATGAGAAAACAGCCGAAAATTTTGCCATACAATATCGCTTGTCCCCCTCATTTATTGCCACAGCCGTTAAATCAGCAAAACTAGCACAAGGCGGTTTAGAAGAAGTCAAACAAAGCCTCAATGCTCTTGAGAAAGCTTACTCAAATGGTTGTTCACATTGCCCGATACTCACAAAAGAAACAGATTTTAATGTTGAGCTGCTGAATACCGATACTGACTTAAAAAAACTGGCAGAGCAAATAAGTCATTTGTCGCAACGAAACTTTTCACTTTGTCTGTATGGGGCTTCAGGAACCGGCAAATCAGCCTATGCTGAATATTTGGCCGAGAAAATTGGTGTGCCGTTTATCAAAAAAAGATGTTCGGATTTGCTCTCAAAGTGGGTCGGTGGAACTGAAAAAAATATCGCACGAGCATTTGAAGAAGGACGAGATAATCAAGCCATGCTTGTATTTGATGAGGCTGACAGTTTTTTACAAGATAGAAGCGGAGCGAGCCGTTCGTGGGAAGTGACGCAAGTCAATGAAATGTTGACGCAAATGGAAGCTTATCCATATCCATTTGTCTGTACCACCAATTTGATGGATAGGCTTGATAAAGCCAGTCTCAGGCGCTTTACATTTAAAGTCGGCTATGAATATATGACAGCAGAGCAGTCAAGCCTTGCATTTCAGCACTTTTTCGGGATGAAAGATATTGATTTATCACACTTAAACAGCTTAACACCAGGAGATTTTGTGGTTGTTAAACAAAAGGCAAAAATTTTAGGAGTAATGGACGATTGCAGCGAACTCATCAAAATGCTTGAATTGGAACAAAAAAATAAAGCACCGATAAGCAAGCAAATAGGTTTTGTGTTGGAAGAATAAAGTTATTGCTTTCCAAGGTTTATTATTTTATAATGGCAGCAATTTTTGAAGCTTTGCGGAGTCTGTCATTGATGAAAGTTCGGTCTTTTTTGTTCTTTCTGGTATTATTTTGTTTAAGTGCCTGCGGAGACGGGCATGTGCCCTCATCTCAGTGGCAAGGGGTGTGGGAATATAACCGTTATGTCACTTCTATGGGCGGGGCTCTGGAGATTAGTGATTGCAAAAATAAATCATGTGTTTTTCATATTCAGACTTATAACGGGGCGCACCTGTGTGAGATAGAAGGAACAATGACCGTTGTCGGAGATAAGGCGTCGTATGTTGAAGAGGCAGACCCTAATCTTAATACGCTAAGTGAGAGCGCCCGCGTTTCTTTTAAGCTGGATAATCATAAAAAAATCATTACGGTTACGGGGAATGATGCGATACGCTATTATTGCGGGTTGCAGGGCTATTTTGAGGGAGAATACGAGTATCAGGATAATCCTTTACGTTATAAAACAAGCTTTAATTGTTGGCGCAAGCATTTGAGTGATGCCGAGAAAACAATATGTGCTTCGGATCGGTTGGCTCGTGCGGACAGAGAAGTTGCCGAAAAATATGATGATGTCCGTTCCAAAGACTGGTATAAACAAAGAAATGCTTGCGGTGCTGATGAAGAGTGTTTGTGGAAGTTTTATGTTAAATCCGTTAAAAACGAATATTTGAGCCGACATGAGGGTAATTTTAATCTCTATGATTATATGGGCGATATACGCGATGATGATATGTATTATCCCACTGATTTTGTGCTGCTAGATGATGTTTTACGACACAGTATGGAAGTTGATGATTATGAAAAATGGGTGGCATCTTTTGCTCAGATTTCTTTAGATAACTATGAGTGTAAGAATTGCCATTTTCGCCAATATGGTGTTGCCGGACTTTATACAATTATGGAGTCTGTCTTTTATATAGATAAAAATCAACTCTGGCTGGCTTTTATTGATTCAGAAAAGGAACGATTAACGGTATATGGTCCGCAGAGAAAAGGGAGCAAAGATATCCCGCAAAAAGTTATGGCTTGGATTGAACGTTTGGAAAGTTATTATCCACAAGGTTACAAGCTGAAATATTTTAGTTTTTGAGGATAATATAATTTTTTTGATTACAAACGGGGCAAGGATGCTCCGTTTTTTTATACTTGACAGAACAAAAATGTATGTTAATAAATTATTATATTTTTTGTATGATAAATTCATCTACTAATTGTAGAGGAAATGATAAAAATAAAAAAATAGTTGCAATATACAATTTTTTAGTGTATATGCAAAATTACTTAAACTAAATGTAGATTAGAGCGAAATGAAAATACAAAAGAATAAAATTTATGTTTTAGTCGATAGCTCAGATAAAGAGGAATCCGGAAGTTTCTCTGACATCTATAATTTTTTGGGAGATGAGATAATCAGCGGGAAACAGATTGATAAGGTAGTCTTGGGCAAGCTTAAAGCAAATGATGTTTTGGTCGTTGAAAATGTTCTCTGTCTGGGGAGTTCTTTGAGTGAGATTCTGGAAGCGCTTGCAGTGTGTGCCGAGCATCGTGTTCATTTGTGTTTGGCGCGGGAGAATATCTCTTTCAAAGCGGATAAGTTGCCGGAAATTGCAGATTCTTTACTTCTTGCTTGGAGATTGCATCAATCTTTGATTTCGTTGCGCTCTAAAACTGCTTTGCAAGAAAGAAAAGAGCAAGGTGTAAAGCTTGGTCGCCCGTATGGATCAAATCCCGCTTTGAAGCTGGATGATCATAAAGATGAAATCAAAAAATTGCTGTTAACCGGCGTGTCTAAAGACGATATCGCCGAGCAGTACAATGTCTGCCGTGCAACAGTTTATAACTTTGTCAAAAAGAATCCAGAATTGTTGTTGAGGGAATAAAGTGTCTATATATGTAACAAAACCGTATCTGCCACCGTTGGAAGAGTATGAACAGTATGTTTCTCAGATATTTAGTAACGGAATTTTGACAAATGAGGGGCCTTTAGTTAAAGAATTGGAGAAGAAATTATCTGATTTTTTGGAGGTTCAAAATTTCAGATATGTCACAAACGGCACTATTGCTTTGCAATTAGCAATCAAAGCGTTAGGGATAGAGGATGGTGAGATTGTTACCACACCATTCAGCTATGTGGCCACCACAACTTCTATTTTATGGGAGCATTGCACCCCTGTATTTGTGGATATTGAACCCGACAATTTTACAATAGATGTTAATAAGATAGAAGCAGCCATTACCCCTAAAACAAAAGCAATTATGCCGGTTCACGTGTTTGGTTATGCGTGTGATGTTGATAAAATACAGGAAATTGCTGATAAGTATGGCCTGAAAGTAATTTATGACGGAGCTCATGCCTTTGGGGCAAAATATAAAGGAAAATCCCTTTTAAGTTATGGTGATATTACGGCATGCTCTTTTCATGCAACCAAGTTGTTTCATACGATAGAAGGTGGAGCTTGCATTTGCAAAGATCAAAATATTGCGAAGAAATTAGCTCTGATGATGCAATTCGGGCATTATGCAGATGATTATAGTTGTGTCGGAATCAATGGTAAACAGGATGAGTTTAATGCGGCAATGGGGCTGGCAAATTTAGTGCATTTACCTGAAATTATAGCAAAAAGAAAATATCTTTGTGAGCTATATGATTCTTTATTGTTAGGAATTGTACAAAGACCTAAGGTTCAGGCTGATGCGGTATATAACTATGCGTATTATCCGGCTGTGTTCAAATCAGAAGAAGAATTGTTGAAAGTATTTGACGCACTAGCTAAGGAGGGCATACATCCGAGGCGCTATTTTTACCCGAGTCTAAATATGCTCTCATATTTGAAAGAAACGCAATCTTGCCCAATTTCAGAAGACATTAGTAAACGTATTGCTTGTTTGCCATTATATGTCGGATTAAGAGATGAAGAAATAATAAAAATATGCAAAATTATTGTTGATATAATTTAGCAAGAAGAAAGGGATATGAGAGTAATGAAACCAGTTATAACGTACAAAAAAACTTCTAAGTATTATATACTTTATGTAATGGGTATCAGAATGAGTATCCAAAATCCTTTTAGATTTATTATTTTGGGTTTTATGGAAGAAGTCAATCGTTATGTAATATATATATTGGGATTTAAATTTAATATATCTAAGCAAAAATATATAAAAAAGAAAAAAAAGGTAAAATTTAATTTTTTTGAAAAGATTATTGGTTGTAAGAACAATCTAATTCGTAGTGAAAAAATTTTCTATTTTATGGGTTTCAAATTTAGGAAAAAAATTCCAGGGAGCGTTAGTGTATATAAACGATATAATAAGCGAATTGGTAAAATTGGTGCAGAAATAGTCCATATTATGGCACATAATCATTTTACGAGAAATTTCATTGATATGGTGAGAAAATATGATACTAAAAGGGAACATTTATTCATAGTATACCAGGCAAGTATTGACGAAACTAGCGCTCCAATAGTTTCTGGCAAAGATATTGTTACTGGAAATGTTTATACTTTAAAACTGGATATGAATAAGACAAAAAAGATAATTATGCATGGATTGCTTCGACCAGAGCTTTATGATTGGCTCTATAATCATCCTGAGTATTTAAAAATAACTTATTGGTCAATATGGTCATCCGATTTTTATCGATTTCAATCGCCAAAATATAATTGTGTTAAACAAAAGGTAAAAGCAATTATTACAATATGGGATAAAGATGAGTATCTTAAGAAATTTGGAGAGAAGAAGTGTTTTCCTGCATATTATTTAAATCCATTAGCTCCTTATGCAGAAAATAGAAGATCATTGGTGGAACATGATATAAAAAAGCCATACATTATTCAAATTAATCAATGTGCTACAAGTGAAACTTTACGGGCAATAGATGATTTATCACACTTTAAGGATGAAAATATCAGAATTTGGACGCCTGTTAGTTATACAAGATTAGGAGAAAAAGTTGAAGCAAAAGAGATAGAAAAATATGGAAAAAAAATATTTGGAAATAAGTTTTCTATATTTTCAACATATTTGTCTCCTAAAGAGTATGCTAATAAATTAGCTAAAAATGACATCATTATTGTTAATGAGAAAAATCAAGGAGGCGCTGGCAATCTCGCCTATTGTATGTATTTAGGATGTAAAGCATTTATCAACTCTAAATCATCAACTTATGAGCGGTTTAAAAAAACGAAAAAAATTGTTTTTGATAGTGAAAATATTAAAAATATGAATTTTAATGAATTTATTGAGTTTAGTTCACAGCAAAAAAATCATAATTATGAAAATATAAAAGAATTTTTTTCACCTAAATATACTTTTGATTTTTGGGAAAAAGTTTTTTCTGACAAGGAGGGGTAATGGCAAAATCGAAATTTCAACATGTAAAAATTACAGGCTTAAGTGTTATAGTGCCAAAAAAAGAAATTTGTATTTATGATGAAGCTCAATATTACGATAATAATATTAAGAAAATTGAAAGAATGCATAAAATTGTTGGCTTTAATAAGCGTCATGTCGTTGAAGAAGGCATAACAGCATCTGATTTATGTATAAAAGCATCTGAACTTTTATTCAAAGAAATGAATATTGATATAGACAGTATTGATGCGCTTATTTATGTTGTTCAAAGACCTGATCATAGTTCTCCTGCAACTGCATATTATATACACAATAAATTAAATTTACCTATATCGTGTATAGCTTTTGATATTCGCCAAGGATGTCCTGGCTGGGTGTATGGATTGAATGTTGCTCATTCTATGATTGAAAGTGGTGCTTATAAAAAAATATTATTACTGGCAGGAGATACTCCATCGATAGGGGTGGACCCTTCAGATCGTAATGTAGCACCAGTTTTCGGTGATGGTGGTAGTGCTACACTACTTGAATATTCTGATAAAATAAATGAGTCGTTTTTTAATATATCCGTTTATAGTGATGGGTATGAAGCGATTATCAAACCAGCATCAGGATTTAGATTACAGCTACATTATGATGAGAGAGATAAAGAGCTCTTAAATCCTATAGAGAAAAAATCAGGAGGAACCAATAGATTGGTCGATTTATATATGGATGGTTTAGCTGTGTTTGATTTTACAATGAATCATGTCCCTGAGAATATATGTGATTTAATGAAATATGCAAATATATCTAATCAAAAAGTTGATTACTTAATGTTGCATCAAGCCAATAAGCAAATTATCCAAACATTAAGTAGTAAATTAGGTTTTTCTGATGAAAAAGCTCCATGGAAATCATTTGAAGAGTTGGGTAATCAGTCAATTACATCTATACCAGTGGCTATAGCATATAATATATCAAATGAATTACATAATAAGCAAATGAAATTGCTATGTTCTGGTTTTGGCAATGGATTGGCTGTTGCTTCTGCTTTATTGAATTTTAATAATGTATATTGTTCAGGGATAAAATTTTATGAAGCTCATAAAGGATATTTATCTCGCCAAGAATATATAGAACATTGGAAAGAAAAAATAGGTAACAAATAATATTGATATGAAAGGAATAGTAAAAATGAAAAAATCAGAATTTTTAGAAGCGTTAGAAGATATCTTGCAAAGAGAAGAGCCTTGTCAGGAAAATGACATTTTAGCAGATTATGATGAGTGGGATTCGTTGTCTAAAATGGCGATTATGGCATATTATGATAAGAATTTTAAGGTTAAATTGAGTCTAAATGATTTTAAGAGTATGAATATGGTTTCTGACTTGATTAAACTAGCCGGAGAAAACATCAGTGATTAGTTTCAATAAAGAGCAAATTTACATTGTAACAGGGGCTTCATCTGGTATTGGTGAAGGAACTGCACTTTTGCTGAATGAACTTGGTGCGACAGTTATCGGCATTGCTAGAAATGAAGAGCGGCTGAATGCAATGAGAAATAAATGCAAATATCCAGAAAATATGCATCTTGAAATTAAGGATTTAGCTGAAGATATAGAAAATCTGCCTCAATATATCAAAGAATTGAAAAATAAATATGGTAAACTTTCTGGACTGGCTTATTGTGCTGGAATAGTTGAAGTCAAGCCCTTACAGCTTTTGGATTTACATGAGATGAGAAAATTATTTGATATTAATTATTTTGTTCCAATAATGATGGCAAAAGGATTTGCAGATAAAAGAAACAATATAGGCAAAGGAACATCGATGGTATTCATCGCTTCAATTGCTGGTGTACATTGTGATAGAGCAATGACGACTTATTCTGGTTCTAAAGCTGCGTTAACTGCATCTGTAAAATCGATAGCGCGAGAGCTTGCTCCTCATTACATTAGAGTTAATAGTGTGTCTCCATCAGATATTATAACGCCTCTTACGTCAGGTGTTGATGGGTTGAGAGCGAGAAAAGAGCCGTTGTATCCTATGGGATTAGGTGAAGTAAATGATGTAGCAAATATGATAATTTATTTATTATCAGACAAGTCAAAATGGATAACAACGCAAAATTATATTGTTGATTGTGGGTATATGTGATGAAAAAAATATATATTGTTGGCGGTAATGGCTTTGCTAGAGAGTGCTATTTATATATTTCTAAAATAAGCGCAATTAATCTGGAAATCAGATTTGCAGGGTTCCTCGGTCACGGAGGATACGGGCATACTGTTGATTATATGGAATTGCAAAAATTTTATAAAGGTGAAGTATCTGAGCATCAATTTCAAAGTGATGAATATGTTATAATTGGTGCAGGATATCCTCCATTAAGAAAAAAAATATATAATGACTTAAAACAAATGGGTGTTAACTTTTATACACTGAAACATAACTCAAACATTTGTAATGAAGTAAAGTTTGGAGAAGCTAATATTTTTATTGCAACAAATATATGCTCTCATAACATAAAGGTAGGAAATTGTAATTTATTTAATGGACAAGTATTGGTTGGACATGATGTAAGTGTTGGAGATTTTAATTTTTTTGGCCCGCGTGTAAGTATTTTGGGTGAAGTTAAAATTGGAAATCATAATCAAATAGGAACAAATTCTGTTCTTTTACCTCATGTAAAAATTGGAAATAACAATAAGATTGCACCATTAAGTGCACTCTACAAGGGATGTAAAGATAATTGCTACATGCTTGGTAATCCTGCACTCAAAGTTGGAGATATTGATGCATCCTAAACTCTCTGTCATATGTCTCACTTATAATCACGCAAGGTTTATCCGACAAGCGTTAGACGGTTTTGTTATGCAAAAAACAGATTTTCCACTTGAGGTAGTTATACATGATGATGCTTCAACCGATGGTACTTCTGATATTATTCGGGAATATGAGAAAAAGTATCCACAAATTGTAAAGCCTATTTATCAAACAGAAAATCAGTGGAGTAAAGGAAAAAATATATGGCGTGAAATAGTATTTCCTCAAATAAAAGGGGAATATGTTCTATATTGCGAAGGTGATGACTATTTTACGGCAGAAGATAAACTTCAAAAACAAGTTGATTTTTTAGACTCTCATCCGGATTACAGCGTTTGTTTTCATCCTGTTACAATTAAATATGAAGACAAAAGCCAACCGGATGAAATTTTTCCGAGCGATAGTCTGCTTAAAGAACTGGGAGATATGTCCTTAAATAGTTTGCTAAGATGTAATTTTATGCAAACAAATTCTGTTGTTTACCGATGGCGATTTCATAAAGACAGCCTTTCTCTATTACCTGATTATATTCAGCCGGGCGATTGGTTTTTACATCTTCTGCATGCCCAAGTCGGAAAAATAGGTTTTTTACCGGATATTATGGCCGTTTATCGCAAACATCAAGGTGGAATTTGGGCTCAAGCAGGAAAATCAGATTTGCATTACGTTAATAATGGATTACCTTATCTCAATTTTATAACTAAAGTTAAAGAACAATTTGGTTATTATAATGAGAAATTTAGCTTAAATTTTGCAAAAAACACATTACTTGCTTTGCTTAAACATAAAGAATTTGAGAAGCTGAAACAATTTTCAGAGTGGTTTCCGGAAATTTATACTGAGGCTATTCAATATATTACAGATCAAATTGATGCTTATCAAAAAGCTGAATTTGAGAGAAAACATAAACAAAATAAATGGCGTAAACTTTGCGGAAGAATAGTTAAACAGCATAAAACAACTTATTATTTTTTGTATATTCCTATTGTGAGGATTAAACATAAGAATGCCTAACAATCAGATAAAATTAGAAATTTCTCGTTGCCTTTCTTGTCCTCAAGCTCCTTGCATGATGGCGTGTCCGTTGCATGTATCTCCGAGGGATTTTATTGCTTTTGCAAAAAGGGGAAATTATGCCGAGTCCGTTAAAGCTATTTATAATAAAAATCCGCTGGGGTTGATTTGTGGGCATGTTTGTCCTGATACTTTTTGTATGAAAGCCTGCACACGTTGTAAAATCGATAGTGCGGTTAAAATTCCTTCTATTCAAGCCGTTCTGATTCGACGATATGGTCAAGAAATCAGCGCTACTAAAAAAATTGAAGCAAATGAAAAGAAAGTTGCTGTGATTGGTTCCGGTCCCGCCGGTATTGGAGCTGTTTGGAAGCTGTTGGAGCTTGGTTTTAGTGTTGAGTTGTTTGAAGGGAGTGATAAACTCGGAGGTTCTCTTAATCTTATTCCGCAGGAAAGATTGCCGAGACAGGCTGTTGAACATGATTATCAGCGTATTTTTCAGTCAGATAACTTTACATTGCACTTAAGTACAATGGTTAGAAAACCTGAAACATTGTTTAATCAAGGCTTTTGTGGTGTGATTGTTGCTGTCGGTACGCAAGAAGTCAATAATTTGGGTATTGAAGGCGAAGAACATATTGTTTCTTATGTAGATTACCTGTCTCAGCCTGAAAAATATGCTAAGGCACAAAAAATTGCGATTATTGGCGGTGGAAAAGTAGCTGCAGATTGCGCTTTAACAGCGCATAAGCAGAATGCAGAAACAATTCATATGTTTATCCGGCGAAATATCTCTGATATGCGGATGTCTGAAACAGAAAAAGAAGAATTAAAGTCATATGGTGTAGAAATTAATCCTTTAACTAGAGTCACTAAAGTAGAAGAACAGTCCCAAGTATATACTTGTAAGTTGGCTAAAACAAAGGTTATAGAGGGAAAATGCGTGGACGACAGCGATATTCCTAGCAAAGAAGAGCAATATGATTTAGTTATCAAGGCAATTGGCGGTAATAAGATTGCAATTCAGGAGAATCCAAGGATTCTTTGTGCCGGTGATTGTAAAAACGGCGCAACAACTGTTGTCGAAGCTATAGCTTCTGGAGCAGAAGCAGCGGAAAACCTTAAAGCTACACTGAAATTTTAATTTTATAATATTTATTTCCTCGTCCATTCGTTAGCAATCACGTCCAAATCGTAGCAAAATGTTATAAATGTGGATCTTTTATTATGGCAGGGGCAGAACGATTGACTTGAATTTTTTTGTAAAAATTCTGCGTCGCTGCGTCGTCGCAAGTGCGGTGATACTTCCGTCTCACCTGCTCCTCCTTGTCGAACTCTCTTCTTCGAGCGTTCTCATCACTCTTCTCTTTACCAATAAAAAAACCACCATAAAGGTGGCTTTTTTATTGGCAGGGGCAGAACGATTCGAACGCTCGACACTCGGTTTTGGAGACCGATGCTCTACCAACTGAGCTATACCCCTATAAACTGAACAGACTTATAAAGCATTTCAAATTACAAATCAAGAACTTTTTTGTAACTCCTCACATTTATTGGTTTATAATATTTAGATTTTTTAGACAAAATATCTTGCATGTTTTGTTTAATTATGGTATAGTCTCCCCCGAAAGTATTAATATTATTAAATTACAATTAGTATGAAAAGAAAAATTTTACGGCTATTCGTAATTCTTCGATCTTTTTACAGAAAGGTCAGAGAATTTTGTAAAATGATTTGTGTTTTAGTATCTTTGTGGGTTTTTCGCAGGGATCCTAATGTATCAAAATGGCTCCGAAAGCAAAAGCCATCCTTGGCAAAAGCTTTAGAAGCTTCTTCTGATGTTGAGCTAAAACAGGCTCTTGATTTGGTGGAGAATTCTGCATATTATCTCACGGAAGATTCGTCTGTTGAGCAGATATTTGGTTTTAATTCTTCTCCCTTTTATGATCCGACCCATAGGCATTATTTTGACTTTCGTCGAAAGAGATTAATGAAAAAAATTTCTGAGACATTGAGAGAAAGAGAAGCTAATTGGTGGAGAAAAAACTTCTTTAATGATAAAACAGTAGATGTTTATAAACTGATTAAAAATCCTCATGTTTTATATGTTGAAGAAACATACAGACGAGAAATAAAACATTGGCATGATGGGTTTTATGGAGAGGGATTTGAGGAAACTATTCCAGCCCGCAGAACCTTTCATTTAATTCTTGATTGGCAAGGGCGAAAGTTTTCATTTGATCCCTACGCAACTCTTGTTTTAAAAGAGTTTTTAGATAAATGGGAACTTGATGGTAAGCCATTTGTGAAAGATAATATGTTCAGGGATCTTCCCGAAAGTACTTATTCCGATCTCTATGGAGCTATTTTATATGATAAGACGGATAGTACGTACACCTGTGAGCATATTAAAAACATTATTTATGTGCTAGTCTACAATAATTTTCTGGCTGAAGAAATTATGGCTAGAGAAGAAAATACAAAAAATCCTAAGCAATCTGCTTAGGATTTTTTGTGATTCTGAATAGAAAACTATGCTTTTAACTGTTTTCCCAATTTCTTATCCAATCTTTCCAATTCATCAATATAGGACGAAATCAGGCTTAAGCCTTTGTTCCAGAAATCTGCATCATTCGGATTTAGGCCGAATGGTTTGAACAGTTTGTCATAGTCCATCAATGCCGTTTGTGTCAGCATATGCAGGTACTTATCCGGAAAATCTTTGACTTTGCCCTCTTGGCTGACTTGATACAGAGAATTTACCAAGCAATCGGCGAAAGAGTATGCGTAAACATAGAACGGACGGAAGAAGAAGTGTCCGATTTGGTTCCAGATATGGGCATTATCATCGCTGACTTCAACGTATTTTCCCAAGCTGGCACGCATCTCTTCCAGCCAAATCTGAGCTAATCTGTCTTCCGAAAGTTCTCCGTTACGGCGCTCATCATGGGCTCTGGTCTCAAAAAAGTGGAAGGCAATCTGGCGAACAGCGGTGTTAATCATATCGCTGACCTTACCGGCAATGAGCGCTAATTTTTCGGGACTGTCCGGCATACTTCTGACCATGGATTGGAAAGTCATCATCTCGCCGAATACGGAAGCGACTTCTTCGGTGGTCATACGAGAGGTTTCATTCAGTTGTCCGTTTTGGCGGCGGCTCATCATATGGCATCCGTGCCCTAATTCGTGTGCCAGTGTTAATACATCATTTTGTTTTCCGACAAAGTTTAGTAATAAATACGGGTGGGTTGCCGTGCCGGCAGAAGCGGCAAAGGCTCCGCTGCGTTTGCCTTGACGAGGCGGTACGTCAATCCAATTATTCTCAAAGAAGTTTTTGGCAATATCATATAATTTCGGAGAGAACTCCTTGTAAGCATTGAGAACAATTTTAACGCTTTCATCCCATGTGTAATGTGTATCTTTTGCAAACGGTAATGGGGCGTTTCTGTCCCAGTACTGAATTTTTTTAACCCCTAACCATTTGGCTTTTAATTTGTAAAAACGGTGGGAAATATTTGCATAATTTTTACGAACAGTCTCGGCTAATGTTTCAACCACTTTATCACTGACATTTTCGCCTAAATTCGGGGCAGAAACAGGTGTTTTGAAACCACGTTTGACATCCTCAATGGCTTTGTCTTTGATAATCATATTATAAATCAGGGTGAGCAAAGGTGTGTTTTCTTTACTGACACGACCGATTTCAAGACCGGCTTTTTCTCTGATTTTCGGATCTTTATCAAGAAGTAACTTGGTAATCTCGGCATCGTTGTATTCTTTACCGTCGATGTAGAACTTGAGGCGAGAGCAGGTTTCTTCATACAAGCGAACCCAAGCATCTGATGAGGTGATAGATTTTTCCATCAAAATCTCTTCAACTTCCTCAGAAAGTTCGTATTTCTTGAAGCGGCGGACACGGGTTAAAAACGGTTTATAGAAAGCAACTTTATCATTTTGATAAAGTTCTTTGAGGTGAGCTTCGGGCAATTTATTTAGCTCCAGTCCCCAGAAAACAAGCGGTTTACTATATTCAGTCAGTTTTTCACTGATGTTTTGATAGAATCCTGTTGCTTCTTTGTTTTGCATCTGTGTAACCATATTCAGGTATGCAAACTCACCCAAAACAGCTCCGATATCAGATAATTTTTCTTTCTCTTGCAACATTTTTGCAAAATCAGAGGCAGATAATGTTATGATTTTTCCCTTATATTTCTTGGCAAAGGCAAGATTCCCTTTACGTAAGGTTTCTAAGTCTTTTTTGACTTTTGGGTCATTAACTCCTTTGTACATATCTGACAAATCCCATGCGGGCAGTTCCTTCTTAACTTTTTTAGCCATGACGATTAATCTCCTTTAATAATTCATAATCTCTTTTGAGTTGTTCGAAATCTGAGTGGTAATTCGGATTTTCTTTATAAAAAATATCAGTGTGTTCTCTGAAGAGTTTTTCTTCTTCAGAAAGTTCAGGTTCGAAGAAGTAGTTACTCCAAGGTTTCTCCTGTTTATCATTTATCCAATTATTTGCTCCTTTTATAACGACGCGGGCGTCACAGATGACATTGTTCAGAATCGCCTTGGTTGTGCATTTGAGTCCGCCCTGGCAGGATGTTACTTTATTTGCCAGTTCGGTTGTGCAGGGGATGAAACCTCGATTTTTGGCATCTTGCTTGGGAGAAAGAGCAACCAGTAGTGTTAATCCCATACTGCAAAAGATGAATAAGGTCATAAAAATGTTAAACCAGTGTCGTTTTAAGAAAGACATATTATTTTCCGTTTCTTTGGCAAAGAAGTTGTTCGAGATAAGCCAGTTCCTCTCGAGTGTTGGCAGCGGCGGCTTCATTGACGGGGCATTCAACCGCGCTGCATTTTAATCCTTCTTTCAGGGCAATAGCAATGGCATCTGTAAGATAATATTCGTGTGCGGCATTTTCATTAGTGATTTTATCTAAAATATCAAACATTTTGCGGCCGTCAAAGCACATCATACCGGAGTTGCAAAAACGAACGGCACGCTCCTGCTCATTTGCATCTTTATATTCGACAATACGTTTTAATTCGCCGTTTTCCATAATCAGGCGTCCGTAGCGTGCGGCGTCATCGGGAGTGAAACCAAGGCAAACAATGCTGTATCCCTCGCGGCGTTTGTTAACAAGTTTTTGAATTGTGTCGGTTGTGTATAGCGGTTGATCTCCGAAAATCACCAAAACATCGCCATCAAAATTTTTAAGCAATTCTTTGGCGCTTTTGACCGCATCACCGGTGCCGAGTTGTTGTTTCTGGATACAGGTTTGATATGGCGAAACCTCTTTTTTTACTAAATCACCATCAGGCGCGATGACAGTTACAATTTGGCTGACACCTGATTTTTCGAGTGTATCGAGAATATGCCGAATCATTGGTTTACCGCAGACCGGCATCATGACCTTAGGAAGATCAGATTTCATGCGCGTTCCCTTGCCGGCGCCTAAGATAATGGCGGCGATTTTATTTTGTGTCATAAACAGTTCCTTTCTAATCTTTTTTTAACAATCTGTTCTTATAATACAAGAAATGTTTTATTTGTGAACAGGGGTTTCATAGTTATGAAAAAGTTTTTTGCATTAATAGCCGTTTTTATCTCAGTTGCTGCTCAGGTGAGGGCTGATGTCCGTTCTATTGCTAATATGGATGAGGCAACGGCAGCCGTTCGGCAGCGCAATGCGTCTCTCATGAAGGAACAGCCTGTTTATGAAGAAATACCGACTGATGAAGATGAATTGCGGGAATATTTGATTGAACGAAGTAAATTTTTTGATGTTACGACTTTACAAGATGGTGATCGTTTGGATAATCCTTCTTCATACAGCCGTGTCGATCTATCAGCAAGCCAACCTAAAAAGACTTTTTGGGAAGAAATGTATGATAAGGCAATGGAGAGGATCAGCAAAGACGCGAAGCTTCAGGATGAATTAGAAGATGTCAAATATTATACACTAACTCCTTCTGAGTCTCAGATTGAAACGACTGAAGATCAATTACCTATGATTAATATCAAACTGCCGGATGGTATGCCTTTGAAAGTGCCGGCAATTGAGCATGTCCCTCTGTTTTCCTCACAAATTGAAGTACTCCCAAACAGGATGTTAAAAATTTATGATAAAGTTGTTGTGGTGGCAAACGGGGAAAAAGTCCAAGACGGCTTTATCAGGTTTATTCGTAAGCGGCAAAAAAATAATGTTGCTAAAATTCAGGTCATTCCCGATACCGTTAAGATAAATGGGACTGTTGTCCCTTACCGGCTTGTAGAGCAAAAAGATTATTATGCTTTTCGTCCTAAAAAGTCATTTCGTTTGGCGGAAGGTGTATATGTTTTTGAATTCCATTATTTTGTGGATCATGCCCTTTGGAATTATGGCGATTTTTATGAATTTTATTGGAATGCAACCGGCGGACATCTCAATTTGGTGACCACAAAAGCTATTGCAACAATTAAATTACCGGGAAGAGAACCGGCTGTTAAGAGGTATGTTTTGACCGGTCAAGGAAGCCATGTCACGGATAAAAATGCAGTTATGATGAACGGGCAAAGTAATATTACGGGCTTTATGAATATATCGCCCTTAGCACCCGGAGAAGGAATGCATGTGTTTATGACAGTTCCTAAAGTTGATTTTTTGCCTGTTAGTGCAACACAACGGATAGTTTCATTGATTGAGGAGTACGGTGATATTATTTTTAGTGCAATGTACCTGCTTATTGTCGTTATTTCTTGTGCGTTGTCGTGGTATTATATTCGTCATAAGCTTAAATTTAGAAATGTTAATGTATCCTCGCCATTAGCAGTGCGCGCATTGTGGCGTGGCGGTGCTGATTTGAAATCAGTCGGGGCATTATTTTTGGATTTATTTAAGAAAAATGTTGTTGATCTGCAACAGCAAGACGGAAACCTGCTTTTAGTCCGCAAAAGTGCTCATGCACGCAAGTTGCACAAATTTGAGAAAAAGATTATGAAACTTTTGTTTTCTAAGAAGGATAGTGTTTGTCACCTTAAAACAGATTTCGTTCATAGAAAAGTAATGCCAATGGTGAAAAAAGAAACAGATATTCAGTTGAGAAAACTTGGTGTTCAACTTAGTGCCATGTATATTTGTTTTAATCTTATGTTACTTCTGGTTGCTGAAGTTGCGTTGTGTTTATGGAATCCTTATGCACCGCTCAAAAATGTATTTATATGGATAAATGTACTTCTTCTGATTGGTGGTGGGCTGTGTTGGTTGAGTTTAGGCAAGAAATGGTTAAGAAGGCTCTCTTGGTTGCTTTTGCTTGATATTGTGTGTTTTGCCGGGCTGCTTTTGTGTGTTTATCTTCACTGGAGTGCAGCTTTGATGCTTGTGCTTGGTATATGTGTTGCGTTTGTTTTTAATAAAAGGGCTTCCGGGCAAGATGCAATGATTAAGAATGCCGTTCTATCTGTGAAAAATTTGCGTGAGTTTCTTGAAGGGCAGGCTGAAAATATTGAATCCGGTCGTAACTTTGCTATTCAACAGGCAAATATTTGGGCGTTGGATTTAGAAGATCGTTTTAAGTCTAATCCCAAGATAGCAGGAAGTTATCGGCTTGAGGAAATTAAGCTCTTGATGAAGTAACAAAAAAAATCCCTCTTTAGATGAGGGATTTTTTTGTTGTTCTTTTATTTGTATGTGTAAAAAATTGGTACAGATGACTGTAATAGGAGGCTTTAAGCGCTGTGTCGAAAAAGTAACACAGCAAGATAAGTGCGGCAAACATCCCTTGTGTTACTTCGGTAGTTGGTAAAAAACTGTAGATGCTATAGCATAGGTAGACGAGAATAATGGTTGGTATTGCCAACAGCATTTGACCAATACAAATCAGGAGCATGTTTCCTGCGGTTAAAAGGTATGATCTTCCTAAACTCATCGAGCGATTGCCGATTGCGGCTCCGACATATACCAGATAAAGGCGGCAACAAAAGATACTTAATCCAATCAGTGTGACGATGAATGAGGCTCGTAAGGTTCCGGATGTCAATCTCGAAACATGGGATGAATCGGCATATAGGGCGATCATCAGCATGAGAGCTGATGGTAAAATAACCATAAGGGCAATCAGCATATTATATGCAATGTAGCGAATATTATTCATGCCGAAAGATAAGTGACCCCATTGATACTCTTGTTTGAGGATAATGTGACGGATGGTTTCCACAGATACAACTGTTGCTGCTAAATACATGAGAATATTCATTATCCATGAGGTAGATGATGAAGTGCAGGGGATGACGTTAAAATTGCATAAAATCGGGTGCCCGGTAACTAAATCTGCCAGCCACAGAATTAAAAAGACAGAACAGATTTTAAGAAATGTTCTAAAATCTTTTAACAGGTATGTGAAACTTCTGGATACTGTTTCTATCAGGGGAAGGTAAGAAATACTACTCATGATTTTGTTCCTTAAAAAGCAATTCTTTTTGTGTGTAGCAGTAATTTGTGCAAAGCGCAATGAACGATGTCATTAGAACGTCATATTCAAATTCGTACATGACAGCAGCAATCAAACGGCTATCTGTTGTCGCCTGCATAGCGCCATAATATTGCATAAATATAAATAATGCAAGAAATACAATTGCGGCTGTTCCTAACAGTAATTTGAGCATATTTCCGGAGGTCTTTTGCCAAATGGCTTTGAAAGAGTAATCGTCGACATTCTCTAAGGCGAAAGCAATAACCGAATAAAAACGGATAGCCAACAGAGGCAATAAGAAAACCCAGGCTACCGATGTGAAAAATAAAAGCTCCTGACGCCAGTCAGGGTATGGTTGGTGGATAAACAGGATGACTCCGGCAATTAAAGGCAGGCAATTAATAATTGCAAAAAGCGTCAAGAAACCAAAAGCTTTGAGGGTACCTTTATTGAGTGTAAATAGGTTTTTGAATGAAAAAGGTTGTTTTAGTATAGCGGAATGGTACCACTTGGCGGCAAATATCATGAGA
Organism: uncultured Rhodospirillales bacterium; assembly: GCA_902778645.1. Taxonomy (GTDB): domain Bacteria; phylum Pseudomonadota; class Alphaproteobacteria; order RF32; family CAG-239; genus Scatocola. Next base: position 27,014 of record CACYYO010000008.1, read on the forward strand.
ATGGTCAATCTTGTAATGGCATCTCCATAAAATGAAAAAGTTGTTTCTTGACACAACTGTGAGGCTAGAGCAAAGTCACTGCCTATGCCGCATAAGGCGCTGCGCCCGAAAAGGAAGGATACGGCAGAGAGAAGAAGAGCTGTCGGCACGGCAATTAAGAAAAATGATTGCCAGTTAATGAAAAGTAATTTGAAGGGTAGGGTTATGAGTTGCCACAAAGATATTTTTGTTGCTTTTGGGGATGATAAATTGAAGAAGGATAAGTTTAAGTTTGGATTCATATTATAGTTCCTTTATGGTTGTGACGCCGGGGATGTTGCGAATGCGACTTAAAAAATCAGGACTGGCAAAAGCAAATCCGCCGGGGAGTAAAATACGTGTGTCCCACTCTTTGTTCTCAGGTATAATGTATATTTTATTTTTACCGTTTCTATCGGTTTGTAAAACTTCTTTTAAGGGTAAAACCGCACTCACGTCATTAAGCTGAATTTCGAGCCCGTTAGCGCAACCGGCAATGGCTTGGTCTAAGGTCTGCAAGTCTCTAATCATGCAACTCGGGGAATTTTCTTCACTTTCTTTTTTTATTTCCAGCGTGACCAACACAGGTGTTCCAACCTGCAAAATATCGTTATAGCGGCTGAGACCATCAGAGAAGATCATTCCTTCAAATTTTTGGGTAGTATCTGAAAATTCAACGAAGGCATAGGGTGTACCTTTGGTCTTGCTGATGCGACGATTAACCGAATTGATACAGCCGGCTAATTTGGCATGGATGACGTCCCCGACTTTAATGTTGGAAAATACGCTGATTGCGGATTTAGCTCCGAGTTTTTCTATCCCTTTTTGATAACTGTCGAGGGGGTGTGCTGACAGGTAAAAACCAATGGCTTCCGCCTCAAGACGCAGTTTTTCCAATTCCGGCCAATCCGGCTTATCGGCGAGACGAATTTCCGATTGTAATTCCTCGTCACCGAAGAGGGAGGTTTGGGCACTGTTTTTCATGGCGGTGTCTGCGGCAATATGTTGCATAATCATGTCCAGATTAGCAAAGAGTTTGCCGCGATTTCGTTCTAAGCAGTCAAAAGCACCGGCTTTGACAAGCTGTTCCATTTGGCGGCGGTTAATTTGTTTGCTGTCGGTACGGTGAATAAAATCAGAAATACTTTTGTAAGGACCGTTCTTTTGGCGCTCTTCAACAATGCTGTGCATATTGGCGGCTCCGACCCCTTTGACAGCGCCTAGAGCATAGCGGATATTTCCTCCTTCAACGGCAAAATCAGCGCCGGATTTGTTAATGTCCGGTTTTAGGACTTCGAACCCCAAATGTTTGCATTCTTCTTTGAAAAACAGCAGCTTATCCGTATTTGTGATGTCCAGAGACATAATCGCGCACATAAATTCGACCGGAAAGTGAGCTTTCAAATATGCCGTATGATAAGAGATTAACGAATATGCCGCGGCGTGAGACTTGTTAAAGCCGTAGGAAGCGAATTTCTCCATTTGGTCAAAAATGGCAGTGGCTGTTGCTTCATCAATGCCGTTTTTGATGGCGCCTTCCGTAAACATTTTACGTTGTTTGGGGATTTCTTCACGTTGCTTTTTACCCATTACTTTACGTAATTTATCCGCACCGCCGAGGGTATAACCGCCAAGAACTTGAGCAATTTTCATGACTTGTTCTTGGTAAATCATAATACCATAAGTTTCACCGATGATGGGCTCCAAAGCCGGATGCAAATAGGTGATTTTTTCCTCACCGTGCTTGCGTTTAATATAACTCGGAATGTTATCCATCGGTCCGGGGCGGTAGAGAGAAACAATAGCAATCAGGTCTTCAAAACGGTCCGGCTTGATTTGTCTGTGAACGTCTTTCATGCCCGCAGATTCAAATTGAAAAACTGCCGCCGTATCACCACGTTGCAACAGTTCATAGGTCGGTTTGTCGTCTAAGGGTACGGCATCGATGTCTAAATCTATTCCTTTGGTTTGTTTTATCCAATCGAGGGCACGTTGAATAACCGTTAAAGTTTTTAAGCCTAAAAAGTCAAACTTAATCAAGCCTGTTTCTTCAACATATTTCATATCATACTGGGTAACCGGCATATCCGCTTTGGGATCTTTGTACAGAGGAACAAGCTGATCCAGAGGTCTGTCACCGATAACAACGCCGGCCGCGTGGACACCGGATTGGCGATACAAGCCTTCTAATTTCATACCGATGTCGAAGAGTTTATTGATTTGCGGGTCGTTTTGGCGCATTTGCTCCAATTCCGGCACTTGCTCCAGTGATTCTTTTAAGGTTACATTTTTTCCTTGAACCGGCGGCGGAATCATTTTGCTCAGTTTATCTGCCTGAGAGTAAGGCATTTGCATGACTCTGGCAACGTCGCGAATAACGTTTTTGGCTTGCAGCTTACCATAGGTAATAATTTGGGCGACGTGGTCGAACCCGTACTTTCGTTGCACATAGTCGATTGTTTTGAAACGATTTTCTTGGCAAAAGTCGACGTCAAAATCCGGCATGTTGACACGTTCAGGATTTAAGAAACGTTCAAACAAAAGGTCTAATTTGATGGGATCAAGTTCCGTCACTTTGAGCGACCAGGCGACAATTGAGCCGGCACCCGAACCACGTCCCGGACCAACCGGTACGCCGTTATTTTTTGACCAACGGATGAAGTCTGAGACGATAAGAAAGTAACCGGGGAAGCCCATTTTTTTGATGACGCTTAATTCATATTCCAGTCTGGCGTAGTAGATTTTATCTGTCTCGGCTCTTTGCTCGGGCGTCATGTCGTCGGTGTACACATGAACTTGCATGCGTTCATTCAATCCCTTATAGGCTTCTTCGGTAATGAATTCATCCTGGGTTTTGCCGTCGGGACACTCAAAAATAGGGAGTAACGGTTGAACCTTTTTAGAGAGGTAATTGCAGCGTTTGGCTATGTGAACGGTATTTTGTACGGCCTCCGGCAAATCTTGGAAAAGTTCAAGCATTTCTGCTTCGGATTTGAGGCGATTGTTTGGTGATTTTTTCGGACGGTTTTCGTTAGCGACATATTCTCCGGCAGCAATGCACATTAAAATATCGTGTGCTTCGTACATATCCGTATCGAAGAAAAAAGCCTCATTGGTTGCAACCAACGGGATATCGTGTTTGTAGGCAAGGTCGATAAATTGGTTTTCGGTTTGTTTTTCGCTTTCCAGACCGATACGAGAAATTTCCATATACAGGCGGTTGCCAAAATATTTTTTTAATTCCAGCAGGGTTTGCTCGGCGGTCTCTTTTTGATTGCTCAGCAGCAATCGACCGATAGGACCTTCAACGCCGCCGGTAAGCATAATCAGGCCTTCATTTCTACCCTCAAAATGCTCCATTAAAATTTGCGGCTTTTCCATATTCGGACCATCAAGATATGCCAGTTTCATCAGTTTCATAATGTTGGCATAGCCTTGAGCATTCATGACCAGCAAGATAATTTTGTCCGGCTCAATGACGCGACCTTTAGATTTGAGCGGGTTGTCGGCATCGGGGTTACGCAGATAAAATTGGCAGCCTAAAATGGGTTTAATGCCTTCTTCCGAGGCATATTTTGAAAAAGCTTTACCCCCGAACATATTGGCTGTGTCCGTGATGGCAATTGCAGGAATTCCCAACTCTTTGCATTTGTGCATGAGTGCAGGCACCTGAATCGCGCCTTCAGACAAAGAGTAAGCAGTGTGGACTCGTAAATGTACAAATTTTGGCTCAGCCATGTTTAAATCCCTTTATGCGGCATAATACTATTCGATTTTGTTTTCAGACTCAATCAATTTTTAATAACTTGCTGGTATTTTGTGCGTATTATTTATGAAGGGTCTGAAAAATGGAAAAAATATCATCAAAAAAACTTACAGAAATCTTAAATTATACGTCTTCTGTCGTCGATACAGAGATTTTAAATGTGGTTACAGATAGCCGAATCGCAAAAAAAGGGGATTTGTTTATTGCCATTAAAGGTGAAAAATTTGACGGGCACGATTTTGTGGCACAGGTTATTGAACAAGGGGTTGAACTGGTTGTTGTGGAGCATAAGATTGAAAATGTTCCGGCGAATCGGCAGATTGTTGTTTCTTCCTCGGTTGTCGCGTTTGGACAAATAGGGGCTTATAATCGCTCGTTGTTTAAGGGAAAAGTTATCGGTTTGACGGGAAGTGCCGGTAAAACAACCACCAAGGAAGAAATTAAATTTTTATTGTCTTTATTCGGAAAAACCTATGCAACGGAGGGAAACCATAATAATCATATCGGTGTGCCGCGTAGTTTGTGTGATATGGATATGTCTGCAGAGTTTGCGGTGATTGAAATGGGGATGAGCGCTAAAGGAGAGATTGAGCAGTTGGTTTCGTGGGTTCGTCCCGATATGGCATTGGTAACTAATGTTTATCCGATGCATATTGAATTTTTTGAGAATTTTGAAGGAATCGCTGAGGCAAAGGCAGAAATTTTTAAGGGTATAAAGCCCCATGCGCCGGCGCTTATTAATGAGGATACAAATTTTGCGGATATTTTGAAGTTGCGTGCTCAGGAAAACGGAGCGCGGGTTTTCACTTTTGGTCAGGCTGAGGTTCTGCATAAAGAAGGTGCTTCGTATAGGGCAGATGTGCAAGGAACGGCGGTTCAATTTAAGTTGAGTAATGATGCCGAGCATTTTTTGTATAATGCTTTGTGCGCCTTAAATGTGGTGGCTCTCTTGGGCTTAGATGTCAGAAAAGCAGCCGCGGAAATTGAACATTTCGGTGCGTTGCCGGGGCGTGGAAAAATTTCAGAACTCAAATTTGCAAAAGGGGTATACACATTGGTTGATGACAGCTATTCCGGACAGCCCGAAGCTATGAAATTAGCTATAAAAGCGCTGGATAAAATGCCGTGCAAAGGTAAAAAAATTGCCGTTCTCGGTAAAATGGCAGAACTCGGTGATACCTCAAAGCAACAGCATATTGAAGTAGGGAAGGTTGTGGCGCATGCACATATTGATGTTGTTATCGGTGTTTGCGAAGAAATGAAGGATATGTTAGCGCAAATCAAAGACGGGCGAGAGACAATGTTTTTTGAAAATAAAGAAGGGCTAAGTGATTTTTTGTTAAATAAAGTGTTGCAAAATAACGATATTGTCCTTATAAAAGGAGCCAGATACTCTTCAAAACTTTATCAGGTGGCTGATGAGTTGTTAAAACAAGGAAGTTGATAATGAAATGTCCTTTTTGCGGTTGTGATGATACTCAGGTCAAAGATTCTCGTAATGCCGATGACAATACGGCAATCAGACGGCGGCGTGAGTGTCCGGAATGCGGGTCTCGGTTTACAACCTTTGAGAGAATTCAATTGCGCGAGTTGGTTGTCGTGAAGAAAAACGGTGATAAAGTCCCTTTTGACAGAGATAAACTCGAGAAGTCCATTCTTCTTTCCGTCCGTAAGCGGCCGGTCGATGCCGAGCGGGTGCAAAAAATAGTCAATTCTATCCAGAGACAGCTGGAAAGTTCCGGAGAATCGGAAATTCCCTCAGGCGTGATAGGTGAGTATGTCATGGACGCTTTATCAAAAATCGATCATGTTGCTTATATTCGTTTTGCTTCCGTTTATAAAGATTTTCGCGAGGTTAAAGATTTTGAGGATTTTGTTGAAACAATTGATAAATTGGCTAAGCCTGCTGATGTTAAAGGATAATGGAAATGGTTGATGTTAAGGGAAATAAAAGCAAGAAAACGTTGTCGTTAAAAAAATCTGTTTCTCAAGAGACAATGGATAAAATTAAGCAGGTTACCGCAAAACCAAAAACAAAAGAGAAAAAGAAATTTGTTTCGGAAAAGATAAAAATGAGATCTGCAGCTCGATTGGCGGCTGTTCAGGCAACTTATGCTATTCGCTATGCAGCAGAATCCGTCGATGAAGTGATTATGGATTTTGTGCGCGGCGATGTCGGGCGCTATGTTATCAAAGAGGACGCTCAGCACCAGGAAGAAATGGTGCCGGTCGAGGCGATGGATACGGCATATTTTAATGCCCTTGTCAGAGGTGTTCATTCTCGCAAAGCAGAATTGGAAAAATCTTTGTCGGCTTACTTAAATGAAGGGTGGCTGTTTGATCGTATGGATGAGACACAGCAAGCTTTGTTGCTTTGTGCCGTTTATGAGTTAACAACAGCACTTGATATTGATGCAAAAGTTATTATCAAAGAGTATGTTGATTTGGCGTATGCGTTCTTTACAAAGTATGAGCCGAAGGTTATTAATGCTTTGCTTGACCAGATATCTCGCTCAATTCGCCCTATCGAAAACTAGGGCAGATTTTACGAGAAGAAAAAATGCTCATGTACTGTTATGTACACTCCGCTTTTTTCTCTCTTAAATCTTACTATTTTTCAATAAATCGAATTGAGCTGACATTAAAATTTAACTATATGCTATATGTGAAAAGAAATGACAGTATTAAAACTCTACACCTATCCGGAGCCGGTGTTGAAAAAAAAGGCTTCAAGGGTTGAAAAAGTTGATGATGAAATTCGTCAACTGCTTGATGATATGTTAGAGACGATGTATGCCGATGCCGGTGTCGGATTGGCGGCGCCTCAGGTCGGCGTTTCTAAGCGAATTGTCGTGATAGATGTGGAGCAGGAAGATGACGAAGAAGGGCATTTCAGCAAAGGGCATCCGTTATTTTTGGTTAATCCGGAAATTGTTTGGCGCTCTGATGAAATGGTCTGCGGTGAAGAAGGGTGTTTATCTGTTCCCGGTCAGCGGGCTGATGTTGAGCGTCATGCACAGGTCAGAGTGCATTATACTGATTATGAAGGCAAGGAGCAGGAGATTTTGGGCAAGGGCTTACTTGCCGTTTGTCTGCAACACGAGTTGGATCATCTGGACGGGATTTTGTATATTGATCGTATTAGCAGGTTAAAACGACAGATGATTATAAAGAAACTCTTAAAAACTCAGTCTTCGCACGATTAGTGCATATTTAATTGATAAAAAATGCTTATTATTCCCTCCCTATGTGCGGGAGGGTTAGGGGTCATTCTACCCTACCTAACCTCCCTTTTACAAAGGGGAGGAATATTCGGATAATTATTAAAAAATCCCTGAGTTTATGCAACTCGGGGATTTTTATTGTTACTTTTCATTCGATCATAGTCACGCAAGGCTGAAAGTACCCAAATTGCAAATGATAAGAGCCATGCAAACGTGCAAATCAAGTGAAAAACAGGGCTTAAGGATGTTTGGAAAATCACCCAGTTTGGCAGTCCTGTTATAGTTACTGTAGGTGTGGCAACTAATACCAACACGAAATAATAGCTTGCCATAATGAAGCTAAATGCAACCATCAGACAATCAGCTACGAAAAAAGACTTAAAAATTTTTTCCATATCTTTTTTATTTTTAATAATTTTTCTTTAATATTATATCGTCTTTATATATATCATAAATTTTGTCTAAAGGCAAGAGGGTTTTTGTGGGTAATTGTTTTTTGAGTAGTCAAATGTTATTTCTTGAGTCAAAATGTGGGTGTTAGAGGGTACAAGAAGGAGAAAAAGTATGACTTTGTTACTTTGGCAGAAGTTAGTGATTGCCGGGATTGTATTGGTGATTTTGGAAGTTTTAACGCCAACGACGTTTTTTATTACTTTAGCACTGGCATGTTTTGTAACGGCAGCTGTCTCTCTTTTGACGCTGAATATGAATATTTTGGTGCCGGTTTGGGTGGTTTCGTCATTGCTGTTTTTAGGGTGTTTGCGCCTGTTTTCGAAGAAAAAAGAAAAGGTCAATGCCGGAACAGGAATGGACAGATATGTCGGGCAGCGGGCAACAGTGCTGGAAGAAGTTGATGATGACAGAGGGGTCGTTACTATCTTCGATGAACGTTGGAATGCACGCAGTGCTGATAAAAAAGTATATGCAGTCGGTGAAAAAGTTATTATTCAAAAAGAAGAAAATTTAGTTTTATATGTCGGAAAGGAAAAATAAAATGACTGAAGTTTGGATTGTTCTGGTTGTTTTGGCAATTTTATATATTCTCAAAGGGGTGATTATTATCCAGCAAGCCGAATCGGTGATTGTTGAGCGATTGGGTAAATATGAGCGTGAGCTCGAACCGGGGTTGAATTTTATTTTTCCGATTTTTGAGGCGGCGCGCCCGATTGCGTGGAAGATGACCTATAAAGATGCAGCAGGACACAGCTATTCTCGTGTTGAGGAGCGTGTTAAAATCGATTTACGTGAGTCGGTTTATGATTTCCCCAGACAAAATGTGATTACCAAAGATAATGTGACGATAAGCATTAATGCCTTGCTCTATTTTCAGATTGTTAATGCCAAAAGTGCGGTTTATGAGATTCAGAATTTGCCGGAAGCCATCGAAAAATTAACGCAAACAACTTTGCGTAATTTGGTCGGTGCAATCGACTTAGATGAGGCTCTTGTCTCTCGTGATAAAATAAATCATGAATTACGGGCAATTTTAGATGAGGCAACCAATAAATGGGGGGTTAAAGTCAATCGTGTTGAGTTGCAAGATATTATTCCGCCGGCAGATATTCAACAAGCCATGGAAAAACAAATGAAAGCCGAGCGTGAGCGTCGTGCGACGATTTTGGAAGCAGAAGGTATGAAAAAGTCGGCTATTTTGAAAGCAGAAGGGCAAAAAGAGGCTGAAATTAACCGTGCGGAGGGTGAAAAACAATCAGCTATCCTGCGTGCGGAAGGTGCGGCAGAAGCACGAATTAAAAATGCTAATGCAGAGGCTGAAGCAATTCGGGCTATCAGCGATGCTATTGCTAAAAACGGACAGCCGGATAAATACCTGATTGCGATGAAATATCTTGAAACCTTAAAAGAGATTGCTGATGGCAATGACAACAAGATTGTTTATATGCCGTATGAAGCAACCGGTATTTTAAGCTCGATTGACGGGATTAAGCAGATGCTGGTTCGCGATGAGAAAGTTGCGAAATAGGTTGGTCTTTTTTATAAAAAAACTCCCTCAAGTCAGGTTTGGGGGAGTTTTTTGTTTAAGTATTCGTAGCGATATTTTTATTCAATCACTTCCGGTCGGGAGCGTTTGCGTGCCAGAGAATCCAGAATTCGTTTACGCAGGCGCAAGGTTTTCGGTGTGACTTCCAGCAATTCATCATCTTGGATATAAGATAAGGCTTGCTCCAACGATAATTTGCGTGGCGGAATGAGGTCAATTGCCTCGTCCTTGCCGGCGGCGCGGATGTTGGTTAATTGCTTGGATTTACAGCAGTTAACCTCCAAATCATTGGATTTGGTGTGCTCGCCGATAATCATTCCCGCATAAACAGGAACATTTGGATCAATGAACATCGGACCGCGGTCTTGTAATTTCCAAAGAGAATAGGCTATTGCTGTGCCGTTTTCAGCCGAAATCAGCACACCGTTGCGGCGACCCATCATATCACCTTTGTAGGGCTCATAGTCTTTGAAAATACGGTTCATAACGCCGGTTCCGCGTGTGTCGGTTAAAAACTCGGAGTGATAACCGATTAAGCCGCGAGACGGCGCATTGAAAATCAATCGGACTTTGTTACCGAGTTGAGACGGAATCATCTCAACCAATTCGGCACGTTTTTGCCCGAGTTTTTCAACAACGGTGCCGGAGAATTCTTCATCAACATCAATCACGACTTCTTCAACCGGCTCTAAGAGATTGCCGTTTTTATCCTTTTTCATTAAAACTTTCGGACGAGAAATGGAAAGCTCAAAGCCTTCGCGGCGCATGGTTTCAATCAAAACACCGAGTTGTAATTCGCCGCGACCGGCAACTTCAAAAGAATCAGTTTGGTCGGTACGGGAAATCTTGAGGGCAATGTTGCCTTCAGCCTCTTTGCATAATCTGTCCCAAATCATACGAGAGGTGACTTTGTCGCCTTCGCGTCCGGCAAGCGGCGAATCGTTAATCGAGAAAGTCATCGCCAAGGTTGGCGGGTCAATCGGCTGGGCATGAATAGCTTCTTCAACACTGAAATCGCATAAGGTATCTGCCACAGTTCCTTTAACGACGCCGGCAACAGCCACAATATCTCCGGCATGAGCAACATCTAAAGAAATACGGTCCAAGCCTTGATAAGCCAGAATTTTGCTGATACGAACGCGCTCTAATTCTTGGTTTTCACCATTTAAAACTTTAACCGTATCATTAACGTGCAGAGTACCGGATTGAATTTTTCCGGTTAACAGACGACCGATAAATTTGTTGGCTTCCAATGTGGTGGCAAGCATCTTAAATGGTGCATCCGGCTCACAATTCGGTTCGGGAACATAAGATAAAATTAACTCAAATAACGGGGTTAAGTCTTTCTTGTCATCCGTCATTTCCTTAACAGCCCAGCCGTTACGTCCCGAAGCGTATAAAACAGGGAAGTCCAGTTGTTCATCATTGGCATTCAGGCTGACAAACAAGTCAAAAATCTCGTCCAAGACCTCATCAACGCGAGCGTCCGGTTTGTCGGCTTTGTTAATGACGACAATTGGTTTTAAGCCGATTTTGAGGGCTTTTCCTAACACAAATTTGGTTTGCGGCATCGGTCCTTCAGAGGCGTCAACCAATAAGACGACACCGTCGACCATAGACAAGATACGTTCAACCTCACCACCAAAGTCAGCGTGGCCCGGTGTGTCAACAATATTAATATGTGTGCCGTGCCAATCAACGGATGTACATTTTGAGAGAATCGTAATTCCTCTCTCTCTTTCCAAATCATTACTATCCATCACACATTCGGCAACTTTTTGATTGTCTCGAAACGTGCCGCTTTGTCTTAACAGCCCGTCCACAAGTGTCGTTTTACCGTGGTCGACGTGGGCTATAATGGCAATATTCCTCATCTGCATTTTTGTTTTCTTTCCTAAATAGTCATCATGCTAGGGATTTTCTCGCTAGCGTAGCTAGTTGTACGCGGCGCTCGAAAATTCCGTCGCAGCATAACCATTTATGAAAGAAAACGGTTAGGAACAGGAACTCGAGTGTCGTGGTTTTGTGATTAATCAAAATTCGCCTTACAATAGCAACTTGATTTTAAATATCAAGCCTTTATCGCATAAAAAATGCAAAAAAAATAACTAAAAGAGGCTGAAGTGATTTCAGCCTCTTTTTTATTCCCCTCACCTTAATCCTTCTTGCCTTCGGCTTCGGTCACTTGTTTTCTAAATTCGCGTCGAGGCACTATCGTTTCTCGCTCATATAAGAAAACTTCGCCTGTCGTTAAAAATTGCTCATTCAAGAGCAATTTTTTTCCTCCAGCCCCAAAGGGGCGAGGAAAAGGTTGTTATTGATTAGTCGTTTGCGTTCGGGCAGACTTTTGCTTGCTCTGCGTTGAACTTAACAGTTGCTTCGTCAGCTTCATCCTCAGGTGAAATTGCGCTAACCGGGCATTCAGAAATGCAAACACCGCAAGAGATGCATACATCAGGATCTACAACTAATTGAGAATCACATTCATGGAAAGCATCAACCGGGCATACACCAGCACAGGTTTTGCATTTGATGCAAGAATCATTAACAACTGAAACCATTTTATTTAACTCCTAAAAAATTTATAGACAACATCGCTAATCTAACGGGATTTTATATAAAATCAAGTAAAATTTTGCGCGTGCTCTTGCGCTGGGGATTTTCAACCTCTATATAAGTAGTAAAGAGGTGTTGTTATGCAACCGGTTTGTGGATGCCCTCGAGCATGACGAAGAGAGAGCACAAAGCTACCCGAATAGAAAAAAGGTGGCGTAAAAATAATAAAGGAGCAAATGATGAGTAGAAAAATCAGTTTTAAAGCGGAAGTCGGTAAGTTATTGGATATTATGATTAACTCTATTTATTCGGAGCGGCAGATTTTTTTGCGTGAGTTAATTTCTAATGCCAGTGATGCGTGTGATAAATTACGTTATGTTTGCTTGACAAATCCGGAAATAGCCAAGAAAACTTCCGGTGAGATGAAAATTAAAATTATTCCGAATGTTGAAGAAAAAACGCTGACGATTGAGGACAACGGAATCGGTATGAATAAAGATGATTTAATCAGTCATCTGGGGACAATTGCCAAGTCCGGAACAGCTGATTTTGTTAAAAACATGAAGGATAACGGCTCGGCAGCAGAGCTTATTGGACAATTCGGGGTCGGTTTTTACTCGGCTTTTATGGTTGCCGAGAAAGTTGAAGTGACGACTAAAAAAGCAGGAGAAGATCAAGCTTACAAGTGGGTTTCTAACGGTGTCGGCGGTTTTGAAATTGACGAGACCGATAAAAAGACAAATGGGACGTCTATCAAGCTGTTTTTGAAAGATGATGCTAAGGAATTTTTGGACAGTATTTATTTACGGCAGATTGTCCGCCTGTATTCAGACCATATTGATTATCCGATTGTTTTGGATTTAGGCAAAGCCGGTGAAGAGACGGTGAATACGGGTTCGGCTTTGTGGGCAAAAAACAAGGCGGAAATAACCCAAGACCAGTACAAAGAGTTTTATCATCACATTTCTAAAAACTTTGATGATCCGTGGCTGACGCTACATTTTAAGGCAGAGGGGAATATCGAATATACCGGTTTGCTGTTTGTTCCGAGCGAGCAGCCCTATGATTTGTTCCAACCGGATAAAAAGCAAGGATTGAAGCTTTATGTCAACAAGGTCTTTATCTCGGATAAAGTTGAGGAGTTGTTGCCAACGTATTTGCGCTTTGTGAAAGGGGTGATTGATTCGGCAGATTTGTCTTTGAACCTGTCACGAGAGATGTTGCAGCAAAGTCCGCTGATTGCTAAAATCAAGCAAGGGACAGTTTCTCGCTTGCTGAAAGAGCTCAAAAAGCGTAGCGAAAATGCTGAGGATTATCAGAAATTTTGGAATGCGTTCGGAGCGGCTTTCAAAGAAGGTATTTATGAAGACTTTACAAATCGGAATGAAGTTGCTGAGTTGTCTCGTTTTGCCTCGACAAACGATGAAGAAAAATTGACATCATTAGATGAGTATATTTCTCGTATGAAAGATGGGCAAAAATCGATTTATTACATCACCGGCGATGATGTCTCGACCTTGCGGAATAATCCGCAGTTGGAGGCGTTTAAGGCAAAGGGCGTTGAGGTTTTGCTCTTAACCGATCCGATCGATGAGTTTTGGCCACAAGTGTTGACAAGTTATAAAGAAAAAACAATCAAGCATGTTTCTCAGGCAGATGAAGATTTGAAAGTTGAGCGGACGGAACCTAAAGCCGAAGAGGGTTCGCTTGATAAGTTGATAAAATTTATGGCGGAAACACTTAAAAGTGAAGTTGGAAAAGTCGAAAGCACGGATAAACTCACCAAGAGTCCGGTCAGCCTGACGGTTGAGGACGGACAGATGAGCATTCACTTAGAGCGCTTAATGCGCAATCATCAGCAGCAAACGGCTTTTGCCAGCACACGAATCTTAGAGATTAACCCATATCATCCGCTGATTATTAAATTGAGTGAGATGATTCATGATGATGGACAAAAATCAAAGATTGAAGAAGTGTCGAAGTTGCTCTTGGATCAGGCTAAAATTGCTGAGGGTGAAGTGGTGACGAATCCGTCTTTTTACACAGAAAAAATGGGGGAATATCTGCTAGTTGGTTTAAAATCAGCCTCGTGAAAAAGTTAACTCTTTTTTAATAAAAAAGTTGTTGACGCAGGGCTGGAAATGTGATATAAAATTAGACAGAAAAATATAATTATGGAAACAATTCTTAACGTCGTCTCGACGGCTTGGATTGTCTTTGCAGCTGTAGTTGTTGTTGTGTGCGCGTTTGCACCCAGCAAAAACTCGGTTGAGGCAATGGAGCATTAGTCGAGACAGGGTAGCTTGAAGAACAGTAGGGCTACCATAAGAGAGAAAAGACGAGCGAAGAGGCAGCGGTCCTCTTTTAGCTCAAGTGTTTAACCTCATAGCGCCTTAACCGGCGCTTTTTTTTGTGTTTTTTAAGAAGAGTTTTAAATTTTCTTTGATTTTTCTTAATATAGGTGGTAGGTTTTGAAAATCATAAAAAGATTAGCTGATTAAAGAGAGGTTTTTGATGCTTTATGTCGTTTGCGGATTTGTGTTGGGCTTTGTCGTTCCTTATATGGCGCGGCGGTTTGCTAAGTTTTCGCCGGCATCTCCGAGCGAATCGCTTTGGCGTTTAATTGCGCCGGTTAAGTTGGTCGCTCGTGAAAAGCGGTGGAAGAATCTGCAATACCGAGAACTTTGTATTAATTATTTTTGGCGCAGTTTTGTATATGGGGTCGTGACGGCGGTTGTTTTTTGGTTGGCGGCCAAGCATTTCCATTCCTTAGGAATAGGTGGTGTCTTGTTGTTTTTCTGGGCATTGATTTTGTTAACGGAGATTGATTATAAAACATATTTATTACCTGATGTCGTGACAGTCCCTTTACTTATCGGCGGCTTCGTTTTTGCCTGTTTTTGGGGGATATGGTTGGTTGCGGCAGAAAGCGCAATCGGTGCTGTCGTTGGATATGTTTTACCTGTGATTGCAGGGTTATTGATGGCATGGAAATATCCTGGTGCTTTCGGCGGGGGAGATGTCAAATTGTTAGCTGCTGTCGGGGCATGGCTCGGGGCAGAAGGTGTCATTTATGTTATTTTGCTGTCTTGTCTATTCTTCGGTGTATTCTATTATATTACAAAAAAGCGGGTTGGCGCTTTCGGACCGGCTATTTCATTGGCAACAATAATGGTTGCTTTTTTGATTTTCTAGGTTAATATGAAAATATTATTACATAAAGGGGTGAAAAATAATGAGGAAAGCTATTGAAACAGATAAACGTAAAATAAAAAAATTGGTTGAAGGTTCCAGTTTTGACTTGTTGATTTTATCTTTGATTATTATCGATGCGGTGGCTTTGGGACTGATGGCATCTGATATCAGAAATATCGGTTTTGATAAAATTCTGTTTGTTTTAGATCGGTTGTGTATGGGCATTTTTGTGATTGAAATGCTGATGAAGATTTATGCCAACGGCTTAGATTTTTTCAAAAAAGGATGGAATGTTTTTGATTTTGTTGTTGTTTTTGTCTCCTCACTACCTTTTGCCAATTATTTTATTATTTTGAGGACATTTCGTTTGTTCCGCGCTTTGCGTTATATTAATCGGTTTTCTCGTTTGAAGAATATTGTGAATTTGTTTATTGTGTTGTTGCCGAATTTTTTGGCGATGTTGGCTGTGTTTGCGGTATTCTTTTATGTCTTTTCGATTATTTCGGTATATTTGTTCGGTGGGGTATTTGTTGAGTTTTCGACGCTTTCTCATGCTGTTTTCACGATGTTACAGGTCTTTACACTTGACGGCTGGGCTTCAAATATTGCACGACCGGTCATGTCCGTATTTCCGAATGCGTGGCTGTTCTTTGTGTCATTTGTTTTTATTTCGTTTTTAATTGTTATCAGTTTCGTGTTGAGTGCGTTTGCAGAGATAGCGGCAAGATTTTATGCCGGAAAGCTACAAAAATAGCCGTGTTAAAGTAATAAAAAACCGCTCGTGTGGAGCGGTTTTTTATTGTTTAGAATTTGCAATCGGATATGCTCAGGGCATCAAGCAGTTCTTGGCAATTATCGGGAAAATAGATAAGTTCCGGATAGAGAAGCCATTGTTGTAAAACCAAGCGCAGGTTTTGGTTGCTTATGCCCTCGATTTCTGTTCGGTCCTGATTGAATCTCGTTTCTTCCAGGAGATTGTTGAGCATATTATGCTCTTCAATTTTGAGTCCTGCAGAGGGTCCGAAGAATGTCGGATTTTGGAGCTCCTCGACAATCTTTTGCAGGTACCTGGTGACGACAGTTTCCGAATGGCCATTTTGGCGCCATTCTCTCAGACGGATTGAAATACCGAGACAATTGAGACGTTTCAGCTCCTCGTCAGCTTCGGGCGAGGTTCCCTTAAGCAAGAAAAGGTTTTTATCCTGCAAGGTTCTGTTGAACAGCTGATAAAGTTCAGAATTCGTTGCGTAACGAACGTTTAAGGATGACATGAACTTGTTTACAGCTTTTTCCGGATAAACAATTTTGTTATCCAGCAAGTTGAGAATTTGTTCTTTCATATATTCAGCATAATTAAAATTAATAATTCTTTTGTGGGGAGGAAAGTAGCATTGTCGCTCCATATTGTCAAATAAAAAAAGAAAATATAATTTTTTTTGCTCGACAACTTGACTTTGGGTTTTCGGCTACCTAATTATTGTAACAGAAATGATTAATACTTTATATTTAAGGAGCAGATAAATGAAAATTATTCCTTTACATGACAAAGTTCTTGTTAAACGTGTCGAAGAAGTTAATAAAACGGCCGGCGGTATCATTATTCCGGATAACGCTAAAGAAAAACCAAGTGAGGGAGTCGTTGAGGCTGTCGGTAACGGTTTTCGTGCCGAAGACGGGAAGGTTATTCCGATGAGCGTTAAAGTCGGTGATAAGGTTTTGTTCGGTAAATGGTCTGGTACGGAAATTAAATTAGAGGGAGAACCTCGCCTGATTATGAAAGAATCTGATATTTTGGCAATTGTAGAGTAAACAGAAAAGGAAAGTAAATATGTCAGCAAAAGATATTCAATTTGGAACAGATGCACGCGCTAAAATGTTACGTGGTGTTGAGGTTTTGGCAAAGACCGTTAAAGTTACCTTAGGGCCTAAAGGTCGTAATGTTATTTTAGATAAGTCTTACGGTGCGCCGAAAATTACAAAAGACGGTGTTTCGGTTGCTAAAGAAGTTGAGTTGGAAGATAAGTTCGAAAACATGGGCGCACAGCTCGTTAAAGAAGTTGCTCAGAAAACCGCAGATAAGGCCGGTGACGGAACAACGACCGCAACCGTTTTAGCCGAAGCAATTATTAAAGAAGGTTGCAAAGCGGTAGCTGCCGGTATGAACCCGATGGACTTGAAACGCGGTATTGATATGGCTGTTGAGGCTGTTATCAAAGATGTAAAATCTCGCTCAAAGGAAATTAAAACATCTGAAGAAATTGCTCAGGTCGGTACAATTTCTGCAAACGGAGATCGCTCTATCGGTGAATATTTAGCTCGTGCGATGGAAAAAGTCGGCAACGAAGGCGTCATTACCGTTGAAGACGCTAAAGGGTTGGAAACAGAGTTAGATGTTGTTGAGGGTATGCAGTTTGACAGAGGATATCTCTCTCCGTACTTTGTTACGAATCCGGAAAAGATGACTTGTGAATTTGAAAATCCGTATATTCTTCTTTATGAACAAAAGCTTTCTAATCTGCAACCGTTAATTCCGGTTTTGGAGGCGGTTGTTCAGTCCGGACGTCCATTGTTGATTGTCTCTGAAGATGTTGAAGGTGAGGCTTTGGCCACTTTGGTGGTTAACCGTTTACGCGGCGGCTTGAAAGTTTGTGCTGTTAAAGCTCCGGGCTTTGGTGACAGACGTAAAGCAATGTTGCAGGATATTGCTATTTTGACAGGCGGTCAGGTCGTTTCTGAAGATTTGGGCATGAAGCTCGAAAATATTACACTCGATATGCTCGGATCTGCAAAACGTGTTGAAATGACCAAAGATGACACGACAATCATTGACGGAATCGGCGATAAGGAGTTGATTTCTGCCCGTACAGCACAGATTCGTAAAGAAATCGAAGAGACGACGTCAGATTATGATCGTGAAAAATTGCAAGAGCGCTTGGCTAAATTATCAGGCGGTGTTGCCGTTATTAAAGTTGGTGGTGCCTCTGAGGTCGAAGTTAAGGAAAAGAAAGACCGTATTGATGACGCTTTGCATGCAACCCGTGCGGCTGTTAAAGAAGGCGTGGTTGCCGGTGGCGGCTGTGCATTACTCTATGCCGGACGCGTTTTGGATGAGTTGAAACCTGAAAACCAAGACCAGAAAGTCGGTATTGATATTATTCGTAAAGCAACACAAGCGCCAATTCGCCAGATTGTCGAAAATGCCGGTCTTGACGGAGCGGTTGTTGCCGGAAAACTGTTAGAAAGCAAAGATGCTAACTATGGCTTCAATGCTCAAAGCGGCGAATATACCGATATGGTTAAAGCCGGCATTATTGACCCGACCGAGGTTGTTCGTACAGCTTTGCAAGATGCGGCATCTGTCGGCGGTTTGCTCATTACAACCGAAGCTATGGTTACAGAGTTACCTAAGAAAGAGTGCCATTGCGGAGAGGGAGCGGGGATGCCTTCTCCTGCCGGAATGTATTAAAACTCGTCTAATGGTCGATTAGGGCGTTGTCTGCGGGACGGAAGTGTCCTCACGTAGGTCTTACTACGCTGCGGTACTTTCGCCCTTGACGCCTACTACTCGACTCATTATCCGAGTTTTAAAATGTGCAAGGTGGTTTTCTAGGGCAGGTTATATGTGTATAATCTGCCTTTTTTATAATGAGGGTTACTGATGACACAAGAAGAAGTTTTGCAAAAAATTAAAGAGCGCGAGGCGATGAAAATCGTGCGAGGACATCGTTTTGAGCAGGGGTCTAAAAGTGGTATTATTTATGTGTTGTTGGCTTTTTTTGCGTGTGTTATCGGTGTGCACAATTTTTATGCCGGTTATTATAAAAAGGGTATGGTGCAACTTGTGTTAACGCTTCTTTCGCCGTTTATGATGTTTATCCCGTTACTGTTAGTCAGTTTGTGGGGAATGGGCGAGATGTTGTTTGTAAACAAAAGTGCAAACGGTGTCTCTTTTCGCGGCAATGTGTCTGTCATTTGGGGACTGAGACTGCTTGGTATTGGTGTTTTCTTGTATCAGGTGATGACAACAGAATTGTTTTTGTAAAAAGATAAAAAAAGTGCTTGCATTTAATTTTTTTTATGATATTTAGTATGTCGTTGATGCGATGCGGGTATAGCTCAGGGGTAGAGCGCAACCTTGCCAAGGTTGATGTCGTGGGTCCGAATCCCATTGCCCGCTCCAATTACAAAAAGCCTCCTTTATGGAGGCTTTTTGTTTTAAAGGTCAGCGGCAACAGATGAGGACCCACGAAGAAGTGGGTGCGACCACAAGCGAAAGCGAGACGGCAGTATCGCGGTCGGCAAAGCCGATGAGCGCAGGGGCGGCAAAGCCAATCCCATTGCCCGCTCCAATTTGAAATAGCGCCGTGATGGCGCTTTTTTTGTGGGCAATGGGATTACATCCCCTTCTAGCTCCAAAGTGTTGCGTTAATCGCAACACTAAGTCGCTACGGTCACTTGTTTTCTAAATTCGCCTCGTTACGCTGTCGCTTCTCGCTCATCTAAGAAAACTTCGCCTGTCGTTAAAAATTAGTCCACTGGACTAATTTTTTGCCTCCAGCCCGCTCCAATTTTGCCGTAAGTTATTGAACTTGCGAATTTTTTTATTTAAAAACCTCCTCAAAATGCTGATTTTTTGTAAGTGGTACACAGACATGGTACACACTTGTGGTACACAGCATTGGGAGGTTTTTCATATCATGTTGGGTTAAGAGCAACACATTTTATGATGGTTTTACGGATGATGAGTTGAAGAATGATATTGAAAACAAAGTCCGTGTTTGTGAAATATTGAGAAAGTATGGTATTACTAAACCAACCTATTACAGGTATAAGGAAAACTTTGGGTTATAAAAAAACGGTGGAAGGATTACCCCTCCGCCGTTTCTTATTTTAGCTGCTACTTTTTTCATTATCGTATTGTTTTAACGATAAAAGCTCCAACTGTATCGTCAGGTGCTTCTGATAGCATAACCCAGCCAGATTCAGTCTCTACGAGATACGCATCATGCCAAACGATCCCCGTATCAGTCGTCTCCATCACTCGCGTTCCTCTGAAAGCAGTCTCTTCTACAACAGACTCTTTAGATTCTTTTTCTGAAGAATTACCACACGCACAGAATACACTCACGAACATTGCAGCAATTGCTGCGAAGAAAATCTTTTTCATAATTTTTTATTTTTAATTGTTATTATTTTTCTTTGATGTACCACACTTTATAACAGACCGACAAATAAGAATATTATAAAGCAGTAGTGATACAATTAAGAAAGAAATAACTCTAACTTAAAAAATATGTAAAACTATGAAAGCTATAATAATAAACATCATTTATCGTATCTAGAATAATTATGATACATTGTTAATATACCACATTTTTTAAGTCCAAGCAAGAAAAATCAACATTAGGGTGGGCGAGTCGTAATTAAACCTCAATAACATTATACGCACCATTGTAATACTTAACAATAGCGTAATTATGACGATTAGTGGCTTGGAATACAACTATCCAAGCCATTCCGTTATTATAAACAACTCTTCCGTCATAACGGGTGTAATAATTGCTCTTATGGTAATTCATTAATGCGTGGTATGCTCTATTTTTTAATCTGGTGTTTTGGATTATATATGATTTTTATATTCAGTCTTATCCGTCTGCGATAAATAATGTTGTTTTATGTTTTTGGTCGCTGTATCAGTCGTGGAAGAACTGGAAATAAGATTTTTAAGAAGAAAATACTTGCTATTTTAAGAAATTGTGTTATACAAGGGCGACTCTGAGATAAATGAGTCGCCTTTTTTGTTGTGCGAATCGTTATAAAGAGTCTTGTTTTAATATCATTTGTGGGAGACTTGCCATAGTCAATGTTAACCACAAACCTAACTTTTAATAGAGGGAAAAATGGCTAAATCTAAAAAGAAAATTTTGGGATTAATCAAGCTGCAAATCCCCGCCGGAAAAGCTAACCCTTCTCCGCCGGTTGGTCCTGCTTTGGGTCAAAAAGGCTTGAATATTATGGAATTTTGTAAGGCTTTTAATGCTGCGACACAAAAGATGGAACCGGGTGTCCCTGTTCCGGTTGTGATTACGGCTTATGAAGATAAGTCTTTCACTTTCGTTACAAAACTTCCGCCGGTTGCTTATTACATCAAAACCGCTGCAAAGGTTAAATCTGCTTCTAAAGAACCGGGTAAATCTTTTGCCGGTCAAATTACTTTGGCTCAGGTTAAAGAAATTGCAGAAGCAAAAATGCCGGACTTGAACTGCTCTACAGTTGAATCTGCCATGAATATGGTAAAAGGTCAGGCTGTTTCTATGGGCATTAAGGTTGTGGAGTAAGACGATGGGTAAAAGAATAGTAAACGCATATAAAACAGTTGATAAAAACCAAACATACAGTTTGGCTGAGGCTGTTAAAATCGTTAAAGCTAATGCTACCGCTAAGTTTGACGAAACAATCGATGTTGCAATTAACCTCGGTGTTGATCCGAAGTATGCCGACCAAATGGTTCGCGGTGTTTGCGCTTTGCCGAACGGCTCAGGCAAAAAAATCCGCGTTGCCGTATTTGCTCAAGGCGAAAAGGCTGACGAGGCAAAAGCTGCCGGTGCAGATATCGTCGGTGCTGAGAACTTGGTTGACTCTATTATGTCCGGTAAAGTTGATTTTGATCGTTGCATCGCAACGCCTGATATGATGGGAATGGCCGGTCGTGTTGCCCGTGTTTTGGGTCCGAAAGGTTTGATGCCGAACCCGAAACTCGGTACGGTTACCGCTGATGTTACCACAGCCGTTAAAAATGCTAAAGCCGGTGAAGTTCAATTCCGTGTCGAAAAGAGCGGTATTGTTCATGCCGGTATCGGTAAAGCTTCATTTACTGAAGAACAATTGACACAAAACGCTAAAGCTTTCATTGAGACAATTATGAAAGCTAAACCAAGTGGGGCCAAAGGAACTTATATGAAGAAAGTTTCACTGAGCAGTACAATGGGTGTTGGCGTTCGCGTTGACTTTAGTAATCTGTAATATTTGGACTACTGCTAGAAACCTCTTAAGCTTATGTACTAGGTTTGTACACCGCGCTTAAGAGGTTTCGTCGTATTAGCCTCAAATCTTACAGATTACTTCTCAAATTTACAGTCTTTGGTGTTCTATGGGAGAGTTTTCTCCTCGTGTAGCTAGCTGTACACGTCGTCAAAAACTCTCTCCATATAACCCTCAAATCTTACATATTTGTAATATTTTAGAAACCTCTTAAGCTTATGTACTAGGTTTGTACACCGCGCTTAAGAGGTTTCGTCGTATTAGCCTCAAATCTTACAGATTACCACAGACTAAAATCTTACAGTGATAGATAAGTTTATGAAAAGGGAGTTTTTATGCTCCCTTTTTTCTATATAAAAATGTTATAAAAAATATGTTGACAATATGATTTTTGTGTATTAATAAGCAAGGCAATAAATGACTTTGAGTCGTTTACCCTGTCCAAGACTGCAGGTGGCTGGTGCCTTAATCTCCTGCATAGACGAGAGTAAATACATTTCTTTTATATATTTTTCTCCTCGGACAGATTGAGTTCATTATACTGCAACGCGCAAGGGTTGTATGTGTGATGGTGTTTAAGTAACGGGTATCGTCAGATATCCATATTTGGAGACAACTAGTGAACCGTAATGAAAAATCAGATTTGCTCAATGAACTGAATAGTTTGTTCTCTGGGGCTGAAATTGTTGTCGTTTCCCACTACAAAGGGTTAACGGTAGCTGAGGTTTCTGAATTGAGAGACAGAATCAGAAAAGTTGGTGCAGGTTTTAGAGTTACTAAAAACCGGATTACTCGTTTGGCTCTTAAAGGCACAAAGTTTGAAGCAATTGCCGATTTGTTCAAAGGACCGACCGCGATTGCGTTCGCCAATGATCCGGTTTCTGCTTGTAAAGCTTGTGTTGAATTCGCTAAAGATAATGAAAAGTTAATCGTTGTCGGCGGTGCTATGGGAACAGGTGTTCTCTCTGTTGATGAAATCAAACGTTTGGCTACCATTCCGTCTATGGACGAGTTGCGCGCCAAAATTATTGGTTTGTTACAGGCTCCGGGTGCACAATTGGCTCGCGTTACCAAGGCTTATTCTGAGAAAGAACAGGCTGCCGCATAATTTTTTTGTTTTATAAGGATTCTACTTGGATATTTTTCGCTTATGTACTATTTTTTGTACACCGCGCTCAAAATATCCGACGTATTATCTCTTCTAAAACAAAAAAATGTTTTTAGTGAATTCAAAGAACCAAAGAGTTTTTAGTTAAAAAGTTTAATTTATTTATATTGGAGAAAAAAT
>CACYYO010000009.1 GCA_902778645.1 uncultured Rhodospirillales bacterium
AATAGTGTTGCCCATATTTATCAGGACAAGTATCGGCTACACCGATACGCTCAACCGGGCTCCCATTATAGGGATATTTTGTTGTATCACATATGTTTTTATCTTCCGGATTGAATTCTGTGCCGGGGGTATCACTCGACTGTGTTCCCCAGCCAGAGCCATCTTCACCCAGAAAAGCAGACCCAGCCAATACCGAGCTGTTTCCCAGCAAACAGGAAATCATTAATGTAGAGCATAATAAATATCGTTTTTTCATCGGGTTACCCTTTCAAAGAATAGAATGAGTATCAATTATATTAACATACCTGTTTTCTTTGTCAAGCGGTATTGTGTTACATTTGTGTTAACTTGATTAAGAGCAAAAAAATGTACTCATTTTTTGCTTTTAGTCCTTCTTGCAGAGAAAACAACGATATCAATGGCGAGCCTTTTCAAAGACGTAGCCATCTCGGCAAATTGATATAAAAGACTGAGATTGCTTTGATAAATCACAGATTATCATGTTTCAAAATCCTCTCGCATAACCCTCAAAAATTCCTTGCCAAGGCAACAAGAAAAGACTACTCTTCCTTCATTAGGATTATTATAAGGACTGATAAGAAATGGAAAATAAAGATATTGAATCTGCCAATCGTACCATAGATAAAGAAATTGAAGCTTTAAATATCATGCGCAAAGGCTTAGATGACGGACTGATTAAAACTTTAGATTTAATTCAAAGCATTAAAGGTCGGGTGATTGTCACCGGCATGGGCAAATCCGGGCACATCGGCACCAAAATTGCAGCAACACTTGCCTCCACCGGCACACCGTCTTTCTTTGTTCATCCGGCCGAAGCCAGCCACGGCGACCTTGGTATGTTGACCGAAAACGATTGTGTCTTAGCCATCTCTAACGGCGGTGAATCCAAAGAGTTATCAGATATTATCGTCTATTGCAAACGCTATGGTATTCCCCTTATTGCCATGACCAAAAACCCGAATAGCTCTTTAGGAAAAGCCGGTGATTATTTGTTGCACTTACCCGATTGCGGTGAGGCTTGCCCGCTTGGCTTAGCACCCACTTCATCAACAACCGCCACGGCTGTATTGGGTGACATTTTAGCCGTATGCTTGTTGGAACGTAAAGGTTTCTCAAAAACCGATTTCAAACAGCGCCACCCCGGCGGCAAACTCGGATCTATTCTGCAAAAAGTATCTGATCTGATGCATACCGGCTCAGAAATTCCATTGGTACCCGATTCTGCTGATATGAAAGCAGCCATGCTTGAAATGACATCTAAAATGCTCGGTTGCGTCGGTATCGTTGATAAGGAAAACCACTTGCTTGGAATTATCACAGATGGCGACTTACGCCGTTTCATGTCGGAAAACATTTTGCAGATGAAAGCAACCGACGTTATGACCCGTAATCCGAAAGTCACCACCCCTGACGTTTTGGTGGCAGAAGCTGTCAACATGATGAACAACAAAAAAATTACACAATTGTTTGTAATTGATAAAGACAATCACCCGCTCGGTCTGATTCATTTACACGATTGCTTACGTGCCGGAGTAGCTTAAGTGTTCGATTCGCAAAAAATAGATCAGTATTTTATTCCCGAACAAAGGCACCCTGAGAGTGCACACAAAAAGCACCCGTCCCGGCAAAAAATAATGCGTTTTATCAAAATGGCATTACCGGCGTTTGCAGCATTATTAATAGGTTTACTGATTATTATTCCTACCCTCAAAAAAGACATGAATGATGTTGCCGCCGATTTAATCACCCCCAAAAAAGGTGAATTAGAAAAGTTTCATATGGAAAAAGGTATTTTCTATATCACGGACTACAAAAACATCGTCAACAACTTTAATGCCGATACTCTTGATGAAACAGAGGCCGGTTCCAAAATTATCAAAATGACCAATCCGCAAGGCACCCTCCCGTCCGCAAACGGCAAACAAACAACCATAAATGCACCGATTGGCTTTTACGACCAAAACACTAAAATGTTAACATTGCAAAATGGTGTCACACTTATTTATAATGACAACCTGACCACCAAAACCGAAGAAATGTTTTTCGACTTTAACATCAATAAAGCTTATGGGCTTAAGCCGATAACCACACACTCGGACAGCATTGACGTAAAAGCACAAGGTTTTGAATATTTCAAAGATAAAGACATTCTTGTTTATAAGGGGAAAACACATATTACCATTCAAGACAACAATCAAGAAGGAGGATTTTAGATGAAAAAACTCTTCCTTTTCCTCGTTATGGTAACATGTATTGCCTTTCCGCTAAGAGCACAAACAATTAATATTGATGCGGATAAACAAGTCGAATGGCATCGTAATGAACAAAAAATTATTGCTTCCGGTAATGCTGTTGCCACCAAAAACGGTTCAACCTTGCACGGCAGCACAATTACCGCTTTTTACGAAAAAGTTCAGTTAGAAGACGGAACCCAAAAAACACAATTACAAAAAATTCTTTCAGATGGTAATGTTAAACTTGAAATGAACAAATCAACAGCCTTCGGGGAGCATTTTTCCTACGATTTGCCGACATTACAAGCCAAGCTGACCGGTAACCCGGCAAAAATAGAAAACGACACCGGAACACTAACTGCCACGCAAAGCATTACCTACGACGCAAAAGCACTCAAATCTGTTGCTCTGGGAGAAGTCATTGCCCGGAACCCGGACTATACAATCTATGCCAACAAGATGGTCAGCTATTTTGACGAAGATAAAAAAGGGCAAAAAACACTCAATCATGTTGATATCTTCGGCGAAAAAAATCCCATCAAAATTGTCAACAAACAGGCTGTTGTCACCGGTACACGCGGCACATATTTTCCATCTGAAAATAAATTAAAGATCTACGACAACGTTGTGATTACACAAGATGAGAATATTTTAAAAGGCGATTATGCCGAAACGGATTTGAAAACCGGCATCAGTCGTTTACTATCGACTCAACAAAAAGGCGGTCGCGTTTCCGGCGTCTTTCACAGTAAAAAGAAACAATAGGACAAAAACATGAAAACAAATCCCAACATTCCGGTCTCAACCTTAGATGTCTTCAACATCGGTAAAAAATACAAAAACCGCCCTGTTCTGCGTAATGTCTCTCTCAATGTCAAGCGAGGTGAGGCTGTCGGCTTGTTAGGTCCGAATGGCGCCGGCAAAACGACTTGTTTTTATTGCGTCACAGGGCTGATAACGCCCGACTATGGTGACGTCCATATTGACGGGCAAGATATCACCAATTTACCGATGTATCGTCGTGCCCGAATGGGAATTGGCTATCTGCCGCAAGAAGCCTCTATTTTCCGCTCATTGTCTGTTGAAGATAACATCAAAGCAGTTTTGGAGTTTGCTGTAGATGACGAGAGCAAAAGAGAGAATATGTTGGAGGAATTGCTTTCGGAATTTTCAATCGCCCATTTACGGAAATCACCGGCAATAGCTCTCTCCGGAGGTGAGCGCCGTCGTCTGGAGATTGCTCGTGCCCTGGCCAGCCAACCGAATTTTATTTTACTTGACGAGCCTTTGGCCGGTATTGACCCGATTGCTGTCGGGGAGATTCGTAATCTGGTTGCCCAGCTTAAACTCCGTGGATTAGGGGTATTGATCACCGACCACAATGTCCGCGAAACTTTAGACATCACTGATAGAGCTTATATTCTTCACGGCGGGACGGTTCTCATGGAAGGAACACCTGACGAAATCGTGAGCAACAAAGAGGTACGCAAAGTTTACCTTGGTGACAACTTCTCGATGTAACCAGGGGGAGACATGGCCGTCACACCCAAACTAGAGATAAAACAATCGCAATCGCTGTTGATGACCCCTCAGCTCCGACAGGCGATCAGCTTATTGCAAATGAATAATCTTGAGTTAGGTGAACTCGTCGCCAAAGAGTTAGAAAGCAACCCTCTGCTTGAAAAAGAAGATGATCATCTGGATGAGCTTGATAGCCACCAACAAACTATTGATGATTACGATACGCCCTCAGAACCGGAAGAAGAACAATTTGCCGAAGACATTGACTATGAAAATGCTTTTGACGATTCCGGCAGTGACCGTGAAGGATATGAACCTTCATGGCAGGATAGAAGCACCTCACACACCGGCAGTGATGACGAATTCGACTATCTTGAACAAAAAGTTTCCGCCCGAGAGTCTGTTTATGACTTGCTGACCAGTCAGATTGACAGCCATTTTACAAATGCGAAAGAGCGCCTGATTGCCTCTCATTTAGCCGCATTTCTTGATAGAGCCGGTTATTTCACGGGCAATCTGAAAGAGCTGTCCCAAAAGCTTAAAATAAGCGAAAACACCCTGCAAAAAATCTTACGCACCATGCAGACTTTTGAACCTTCTGGCATATTTGCCACATCACTTAAGGAGTGCTTGGCAATCCAGCTGGCTGATATAAATCGCCTCGATGATATGATGAAAATATTCTTAGAGCACCTCCCGGCATTAGCTGAGAAAAATTTTGCCCTGCTCAAAAAAGTCTGCCATGCCGATGATGAAGACCTTGCCTCCCTGATTGCCGACATAAAATCTCTCAACCCCAAACCCTTAAGCAACATGCTCGGAGAAAATAACGCCTATATTATACCCGACATTTTTGTTCGCCGTGACAAATGGGGGACTTACACGGTCAGCCTTAATCAAGATACACTTCCGAAAGTCCTGATCAATCACGAATACATTGCCGCCGTGCAACCGTCAACAACAGATAAAGCAACAAAAAAATATCTCAAAGAACGCCTCAGCAGTGCCTCTTTTTTAGTCAAAGCCCTACACCAAAGAGCAGACACAATATTGCGCATTAGTGAAGAGATTGTCCGCCGCCAACGAGATTTTTTGGAGTATGGCGTTGACCATCTCAAGCCGATGCTGTTACGAGACATTGCCGAAACACTGGAAATGAACGAAAGTACGGTCAGCCGTGCCTCAAGCCATAAATATATGCATACCCCTAACGGTCTTTTTGAGCTGAAATACTTTTTCAGCACTGCCGCCGGCATGTACAATGGCGACACGCAAACATCAGTAACCACCATAAAGCATAAAATAAAGCAATTAATAGAGAACGAAGGCAACAACGTCCTGTCTGATGACGCTTTGGTGGAACTTTTGGCACAGCAAAGTATCAAAATTGCCCGCCGCACAGTTGCCAAATACCGCGATGCCATGAATATCCCGACTTCCGCCCAACGGAAAAAACAAAAATAAGACTCTTTTTATTTCTTGACTTTTGCACAAATCTGTTATTATTAGTTTTACTTAATTGAAATCCATATCACAAAATGATACATTAATAGAGTAGAATTTTATTAATTAAAATATGAGGGAAAATCATGCAAATTACATTAACTGGCAAACAAGTAGATATTGGTGAAAAACTTCGTTCTCACGTTGAAGAAGGCGTCTTGAACTCTGTGAACAAGTACTTTCCGGCACCCATCAGCTGCACCGTCGCTTTTTCTAAGGAAGGTGACAACTTTGGTGCTGAAGTCACCGTTCACCCAGCTCGTAATATTGTCCTAAAAGGTTCCGGCATTGCCAGTGACCCGTATTCTGCATTTGATGATGCCAACATTCACATTGCAACCCGCTTACGCCGTCACAAAACCAAATTAAATGACCATAAAGGTAAAACAGGTCTGGCTGAAGCAGAAATTGCCAATGAATCTGTCTATTCTTTGCACATCAATGAGGATGAAATGGACATTGATGAAAATGCACCTTTAACCATTGCCGAAACAGAAGCTAACATTCCGGTATGCACGGTAAGTGAAGCCGTTATGCATATGGACTTGGTTAATGAATGCGCCATTATGTTCCGCAACAGCGCTAACAACCACATCAGTATGGTTTATCGCCGTAAAGATGGTAACATTGGTTGGGTTGAGCCGAAGGCCGCAAATTAATCGATTTCAGATAAGGTTGTAATATGAAGATTTCAGATATTTTATCAGCTGAGAACATATTGTTGTCTGTCAAAGCCAAAAATAAAAGACAACTGTTGCAGGATATTTCTCACTTGGTCGCCGAAAAAGTCAAGGTTGATGAACGAACCATATGCGACACCCTGCAAGAGAGAGAAAATCTCGGTTCTACCGGTTTTGGCGGCAACGTTGCCTTACCGCACGGTCGACTGGCTGAACTTGATAAAGTATACGGTTTCTTTATTAAACTAACCTCTCCTATTGATTTTGATGCAATAGACGGACAACCTGTAGATCTGTTATTTCTCTTGTTGTCTCCGGAAAGCAGTGGTGCCGACCACCTGACTGCCTTGGCACAGATTTCAAGACTGCTCAAAAACAAAGCGCTGGTTGCAAAATTGCGAGGAACTAATAATAGAGAGGAAATATACGCCTTATTAAACAGTTAACACCTCCTAAAAGCCTTGCCCAAAAGCAAGGCTTTTTTCTTATCTCTTTCCTAAAAATTAACAAATATGCGCTATACTACATCCCAAGAGAGAGTTTGGGAGGATGTACAATGTTTTTAAGCCTCAGCAAAAAAATAATGCTTGCCATTATTTTGTTTTTTATCACCTGTTTTGGAATCATGGGGTATACGCTATATAGTGTTTATAGCAACCATTTGATAGAAGAACAAACATACCTGCATGCCAAAAATATGCAATATAATGAATTGCTTTACTACTACAACAAAGTCACCTCCGGGTTAGAAGACCAAGAAAAACTGCATGAAATTATCAATAATTCCAAGCACATTGCTGATCTAAGAAAGAACGAAAACAGGCGTTATCAAAATCTGCAAAGTAACTTATATATGATTTTAGGATGTTTGACCTTTTTTGCGATTATGGTTATTTTGATGATTGTTTTCATGCACAATCTAATCTTTTTGCCCTTAGCCTACATTTCCGAAATAAACGAAACAATTCAAAAAGGCATCTACCGACAACGCTTAAAACTCCCTGCAAAAAAAATTCACGATGAATTTAATAAGCTTGAAACAACATACAACAACATGCTTGATCACATTGAAGCACAAATCACGGAAATAAAAAACCAAAAGGAATTTTTACAAAACATCCTTAACGGCATACCGGATGCCATTCGTGTATTTGATTTTTCGGGAAACATCATTTTAACCAACGAAAGCTACAAAAATAATCTCGAATTGCAAAAACAACATGGCAACAAACCCGTCAAATGCTACTTTTCCCTGTTAAAAAAGGATTCTCCTTGCTCTGTTGCTAACAGCAGTTGCCCGCTGAGAGACTTAAAAAAACAAAAAACCGTCAGATTTATCCAACAGCTCCCTTACGGCAACCAACAGTATCTGTCAGTCAACGCCTCTCGTATTGATGTTACTAAAGAACCTCTTATTATTGAATCGTTCAGAGATTTGAGCAACGACATCAAATTTTCTCACCAACAAAAAGTCGCTTCTTTAGGATTTTTAACAGCAGCCATCGCCCATGAAATCAAAAATTCTCTGGGGTCGATGCGTCTAATTTTTGAAAGCGTCTTGCAAAAAAAGAATTCTGCTGCTGAACGCAAAAAGTACGATAACCTCCTATACTCGCAACTTTTGGAATGCATCAAAATTCCTGAAAGGTTAATCAAAATTGCCCGTTTTGCTCCGGATGAAAAAATTAAGATTAACTGTCTTGATACCATCAAAGAAATTTCCGCTTTGCTGGACTATGAGGCTAAACACAACGGCATCACTGTAGATATCAGTACACAACCCGATCTACCGAATATTATTGGTAATGAAACGGACTTTAAGATGATCTTTTTGAACTTAGCTAAAAATGCCATCAAAGCCATGCCTGAAGGAGGACTGCTCAAATTCACCCTACAAGCACAAAATAAATACGTAGAAATAGATGTTGAAGACACAGGATCCGGCATTGCTCCCAAAGATTTACCACATATTTTCGAGCCTTTCTTCGGTGGAAGCAAAGAAGAAACAAACAGCGGCTTAGGCTTAGCTATCGTAAAATCACTTTTACATAGTTTCAATGGCGACATCAAAGTCACCTCAAAACTCGGAAAAGGAAGCATCTTCAAACTGAAATTTCCCTATAAACCACAGAAATAGTTTGCAAAATAAAATTTTTTGATTTATATAGATAGGCAATCTTAGGAATACTTAAATAAGGACAATTTATATGAGTAAAGAAGAACTCTTGGAACTAACCGGTGAAGTAATTGAAAAGCTTCCCAATGCTATGTTTCGAGTCAAATTAGAAAATGGCGTAGAAATATTGGCTCATACTGCCGGCAAAATGCGTAAATTCCGCATTCGTGTTATGGTCGGAGATAAAGTCGATATTGAGATGACCCCCTACGATCTAACCAAAGGGCGCATTACCTTCCGCCACAAAGATTAAAAAAAACTCTCCTGTACGGAGAGTTTTTTAGTTAAGATACTTAATCAAATAAAAGCTGCCAAACAACAAAACCACAAAAGCAATTGTCAACTTTCCCAAGTGCTTTTCAATAAATGTTTTCATAGGCGCACCATAACGTTTCAAAAGGAAAGCGATAATAAAAAACCGCAATCCTCTTGCCAATATTGAAGCAACACCGAACACCCAAATATTCAGCCCCAAAACACCGCTTGTAATTGTAATAACTTTATAAGGAAAAGGCGTCAGTCCGGCAATAAAGACTATCCAAGCCCCCCATTCATGATAATATTGGCTAAACCGCGCAAAAGCCTCTGTGTAGCCATAGAATGAGATTAAAGGCTTAGCAATATGCTCATAACCAAACATACCGATAGCATATCCGAAATAGCCGCCGATAACACTCGCCAACATTGCCCAACCGGCAATTCTCCAAGCCTGACGAGGTGTTGCCAAAACCATCGGAATAATCATAATATCCGGCGGGATAGGAAAAAAAGAACTCTCCGCAAATGCAACGGCAAACAGCCAATACATCGCCGTCGGACGCGCCGACAACTCCAGAACTTTATGATAAACAGAATGTATCCAATTATTGATATGCAACATTTATACCTCATTCACTACCAAACAAGGTATAACATATTCCTCAAATAAGCCTAGCTAAATTTTTAACTTGTTTGTAATTGTCCACAAAAAAGATTTTATCATGCTGGATCTTCGGTTCAACTTTAGTACACTCATCATACGGCATATTAAGACAAATACATTTGGGATGATTTTTTTGCAAATAATAACGAGCCGCATCAGCATCACTCACCTCAAAACAACTTAACTTCTGATGAACAATCGCCTCTTTTATTTTTTTATCTTTACTGAAACAGTTATCAATGAGCAACACATCATGCTCTTTATTACCTTTGCAATAACTTTCAATAATTTCATCAAAATCTTTCAGCGTATAAGGTTTTTCCTCATAATGCGCCACCCCGCGATAACATCTGTCCAAATGTTTACCAAGCATCAGAACAGGCTTATGTAATTGATGGCGATATCGCTCCAAATAGTCGATAACCCGCGCATCTTGCGTGGCTTTTGCATCCATATCGAAAATTAAGACATCAGGCTGTAATTCTTGAGCATATCGCACAAATTTATAAACATTAGGGGTCGTAAAAACTAAATATCCTTTATCCGACAATCTGACCGATTGTTCGTATAATAAATCCGTATCTTCGCTAAAAATACAAATTGTACCTGCCTTTACCATCACTCTCTCCACAACTGAATTTTGTAAAGAATGTAAGGGCAAATCAGCAAATTTACAGACTATCTTTCTGTTTTAGATAAGCTGTATAGGTATTTTGCAAAAGCATCGCCACAGTCATCGGACCGACACCGCCGGGAACAGGTGTCAACGCTGCAGCAACTTCTTTAACATTCTCAAAATCAACATCGCCGACCAAGCGCCCATCTACTTTTGTAATCCCCACATCAATAACAACGGCTCCCGGTTTTATCCATTCTTTTTTCACCAATCGTGGTTGACCGCAAGCCGCAACGACAATATCTGCTTTTTGAACCAAAGTCGGTAAATCAACCGTTTTTGAATGTGCAATTGTCACGGTACAATCCTCGTTTAGCAACAATGCTGCCATAGGTTTACCGACAATATTTGATCTTCCGATAACAATGGCATGCTTACCTGTTAAATCAGACAAAACTGTCTTTATCAGTTTCAAAACACCTTGCGGTGTCGCCGATGCCCATGGCGCACTATTTTGCCACAGCGCACCGCTCATAACCTGCTTAAAAGCATCCACATCCTTATCCGTACGAATAGCCTCCAAAATATGCCTTTCATGGAAGTGTTTAGGCAACGGCAACTGGACGATAATCCCGTTAACCTCTCTCTCCATATTCAAGCGTTCAATAAGAGTCAAAACATCTGCCTCACTTGCATCTGCAGAGAAATGAAACAACTCACAAGCAATTCCTACCTCTTGAGCCGCTTTTTGCTTGCTGGAAACATAGACGGCACTGGCCTCATTATCACCGACCCAAATAACCGCCAATTGAGGAGCAGCATGACAATCTGATATCTTACCTTTTAACTCCTCTCGCAACTGTTTTGCAAAAAATTTACCATCTATAATATGCGCTGTCATTCTTTCGCTCCTTCAACCAACATTTTAGCAACTTCAATCAAAAAAACTTGATTGCCTTTTATCTCCACCTTTTTATATCGATCAAGCTCTCCGCTGACAATTCTGCACTGTGACTTTGCAATGCTGAAGACCTTTGCAATAAAGTTAAGCAGTTCCTTATTAGCCTTACCTTTTTCCGGAACACTGACAACAGCAACTTTCAAAAACTCTTGACCATCGGCATCTGTAAAAATTCCGCTAAGACGACACGAAGACGAGTTAGGCGAAAGCCTAACTCGCAACAAAATTCCATTGTCGATACAATCATAAATCACAGATTCAGATATTCACTCAAATTATGCAAAATACGACTGATAAGCATGAGAATCAACAACAACGCAAACGGAGAAACATCAAGCCCGGCAAGTTTAGGTAATTTTGCCCCTATTTTATCATAAACAGGCTTTGTTAATTGCTCCAAAACTTCCATTGTCTTTTTAGCATATTTATTATCAGCCTCTAAAATTTTGAAATGAATGAGCCAGTGCAAAACGATTTCAACCACAACAACCTTAAAGTAAATATCAGCCAACACAGCCAGCACAAAAATAAAAGGTTCTACAATAACACCCATGGAACATACTCCTCATTAAAATCCATGAAATAATATATAGAACAGAGGAAACAATTTAGCAACAGTTCTTTATGATGATACACAGAAAATAAAATACCTGTCTACCTAATGAGACCGACACGCAGCTAACTCCGACAAAAGTCTGAACTTATCCGCATCAAAAGCTCTTCTTTTTTGCACAACTTGGTTAGAAACACTGATACGACCACTCAATAACTGTATTTTCCTTTGCACATCTTCTCTGGTCTCTTGGCTATGGCGAAGTCTTTCCAAACAAGAAACATAATCCCCGCCTGTTGCCCGTCCTGCCTCAGCCTCGTCACAGCGCTTCTGTTCTTCAAGCATTCGTTTATAAAAACTATAATTTTTATCAAATTCTTTATCTATTTTTTGCCTCATATCCAAAAGCTTCTGCCGTGCCCGAACATCAAAATCCAAGCTGTCCTTGTTTTTTTCAATTTTTTGTAAAACCTGCTCAACAATCTTAAGTTTTTCTGAGGCACTCTGCTTCTTTTTGCGCAATCCGAACCTAAATCTCCATTCTCGCTTAACCTCTTGTCTGGTTTTTGTTGAACGAAAAATTGCTCCTCGTAACTCACGCAAACACGACAATTTAGCAAGCATTGTCTCCCGTCGCTTTTGAGCAAGCGGATTATCGCTTTTTTCATACAAAGCCAAACAAACTAACATATCAGATTCTCTTTGCCAGGAATAATCCAAAAATTGCTTACGCTGCCCCATATCTGCGCGCGTAATCATTCCGTCATTCATATTATCAACAATATTCCTGGTTTCCTTTAGCCAAGTTGAACATTCCTGCTGCCGAGCTGTCCCTCCTTTTGAATTCTCGATAGACTCAGCAATATCAAACAAAGAGATACCTAGCCGCTCCTTCCTTATTTCTCCTGCCATAATTTTATCGACAACAGAATTCACGGTTGAGGAATCCGCAGTATTCAAATTTTGCCGAACAGCAACGGCAATAATCTCCCTTGGAGAGCGATTGCTTCGAGATTCCGCTTCCAAAGTATCAAAAGTTTTCATATCTTTTGAGTTTTCAAGAGAATTGTCATTCAGCATTTCAATACCCCATAAAAAAATTAAACTTCTTCAAAAATAATCTTTCCCTGTTCTTTCCAAACAATATAATCAATAACCCAGCAACTGATGGCTTCTATCTTTTCAAGCTCCACTCCCATTGCCAAACCGATCCGTCCCAAAAGCAGCGTTTCTTCATCAGATAATTCATTATCTGTGTGCGCTAACAAACACAATTCTTTTATAATCTCAAAAGCGACTTGTCTGCTTTTAATCGTCGACAAACCTTCCAAAATTTGTTCCTCATTCCAAGGATTGAAAATATAATTTTCTACATTCTCAGAAAGCCCTAAATCACGGGCAATCATACAAATAAAATCACGTTCGCCCGCATCAAAGTGCTCATCGATATGAGCCATTTTCACAAAAGCCTGCAAAAATGCCTCCTTTTGAGTATCTTGCAAATCAACCGTACACAACGCATTAAACCGAATATCAGGCATCAGAAACTCCTCTAACAAATTATAATTTGAGCATACCACCTACACGACAAAAATCCAATAAAAAATGAATTAAAAAATCAAAAATCGACAATATTTTAGCAAAATATGTAAATAGTATTTGAAAAAATCCTTAAATTAGCTTAAACTATAAAGATAATAATTATACGAGAAACTAAATTGAAGAAGAAATACTATATTAAAACATTCGGCTGCCAAATGAATGTTTACGATTCTCAAAGGATAGCCGGCATATTACAAACTCTAGGGTTTGAAGAGACATCCTCACAAACACAAGCCGATATTGTTATTTTTAATACCTGTCATATCAGAGAAAAGGCTGCAGAAAAGGTATTTTCTGACCTGGGACGTGCACTGCTTATCAAAAACGAGCGCCTTGAGCAAGGAAAAGACACAATTATAGGTGTTTGCGGTTGCGTTGTTCAGGCAGAAGATGAACAAATAGCCAAGCGCGCACCATTTGTAGACTTTGCCACCGGTCCGCTTACTTACCACCGTATTCCGGAAATACTGGCAAAAATTTCCAGAAAAAAAGGAACTTCTGTCATTGATACCGAATTTCCGGCCGAATCAAAATTTGACTTTTTACCCCAAAACGACTCTCAAGGGGCCTGTTCTTATCTTGCCATACAGGAGGGATGCAACAATTTCTGTACCTACTGCGTTGTCCCTTATACGCGTGGCGTTGAGTACTCTCGCCCGGTTGCGGAAGTCATTAATGAGGCAAAACAACTTATATCGTCAGGAACACTTGAGCTTAATCTTCTCGGACAAAATGTTAACTCCTATCATGGTGAAGATGAACATGGTAAAGAGCGTAACCTCTCCTATTTACTGCAACGTCTGGCCGAATTAGACGGACTGAAAAGATTACGTTACACAACATCTTACCCTGCGGACATGACAGATGACTTAATTGCCTGTCACAAAAAAATCCCGCAACTCATGCCTTATTTGCACCTGCCGATTCAATCCGGCTCTAACACGATTCTCAAAGCCATGAACCGCCGTCACAGCAAAGACGACTATCTGCGTATTATAGATAAATTAAAACAAGCCAATCCGCAAATAGGCATGTCTTCCGACTTCATCGTCGGTTTCCCCGGTGAAACCGAAAAAGATTTTCAGGACACCCTCGATGTCGTCAAATATGTCGGCTACATTCAAGCCTTTTCTTTCAAATACAGCAAGCGTCCGGGGACACCGGCTGCCGTTATGCCGCACCAGATAGAAGAAAAAGTCAAGAAAGAACGTCTGCAAATTTTGCAAGATTTACTCTTTTCATATCAGGATAAATTCAATCAATCATGCGTTGGTAAAGTCATGCCCGTTTTATTTGAAAGTAAGGGTCGACACAGCGGTCAGCTTATCGGCAGAACCCCGTATATGCAAAATTTACACGCTCCATTGAGCAAAGATAACCTAAACAAAATTATTGAGATTAAAATAACAGAAGCAACAACAAATTCCCTTAGCGGAGAAGCTATTTAATCAGGAGGTAAAGACTATGGCTGAACTTAATTTTGAACTATTCAACAATCAACTCATACAGCAGTTGGTAGGTCCGCAAGATTCCAATCTCAAACTGATTGAGCAGATGATTAACGTTGAAATAGGCTCCTTTGGTAACCAAATCACCATCAGCGGAGATAAGGAGGCTATCGCACAAGCCAAAAATGCCATTGAATTACTTTACAACAAAGTCAGTCGAGGCATAGACATCAACGAACAAGAAGTCAAAGCCGCTCTGAGAATGTGTGGTGACGGACGCGAAATGGAAGTTTCACAAAACTTGAGCGAGTTGGTCTTAAAGACTAAAAAACGCCACATTTATCCACGTTCTGCAACCCAAGCCCAATACATTCAGGAAATGATGAAAAATGAGCTGGTCTTCGGCTTAGGACCTGCCGGTACCGGTAAAACCTACTTAGCCGTTGCTTTGGCCGTATCAATGATGTTGGAAGGAAAAATTGATAAAATTATTCTTTCCCGTCCGGCAGTTGAAGCCGGTGAAAACTTAGGCTTTTTACCGGGTGACTTAAAAGATAAAGTTGATCCGTATTTACGTCCGCTGTATGATGCCTTGTACGAAATGTTGCCGGCTGAACAGGTCGATAAAAAACTGGCTATCGGTGAAATTGAAATTGCACCACTCGCCTTCATGCGTGGCCGCACCCTATCAAATGCCTTTGTCATCTTGGATGAAGCCCAAAACACTACACCTATGCAAATGAAGATGTTTTTAACACGTCTGGGCGAAAATTCCCGCATGGTTGTCAACGGCGACCTCAGCCAGGTTGACTTGCCACGTGGCGTTATTTCCGGTCTCAAAGACGCCATGGATACCCTGACCCGTATCAACGGCATCAGCTCTGTTACCTTTAATGCCAACGATGTCGTCCGTCATGGTTTGGTTGCCAAGATTGTAAAGGCTTATGAAGATAAAAAACATGATTAATACCGAACTAAATCTCAGTATTAATGAACCTAAATGGGAACAGCTTTTGCCTGATGTTTTTCAAACGGCGGAAAAAGTTGTCTCACAAACAGTATCATTTATTGCATCTCAAGAGCCCTTAGCCTTTTTTGATTCTGAGAAAACGCTCAGTTTCAACTTATGCTTAAGTGATGACCAAGAAGTTCATACTCTCAACAAAGAGTTTCGTCATATGGATAAACCGACAAACGTTTTATCTTTTGCCAACATAGATGATCCTGATTTTTCCCAAATGTCTCAGCAACCAACGATTGAAATGGGAGATATAATCATCGCTTTGCAAACTTTGCAAAATGAAGCTGATATCAAGCAGATCTCACTGCATAATCATTTTTGCCATTTGTTAACGCATGGCGTGCTACACTTACTGGGCTATGATCATATAATTGATGAAGAAGCTGAGCATATGGAAGATTTAGAAATCAAAATACTGGATTTATTCAACATTGATAACCCCTATAAGGAGTAAACATAACCATGCCAGATGACATACATCCGCATAAACTTTTCTGTAGTCTGAAAAACATCTTCAAACATCGCGATAAAGAAGATGTTCGCGAAACGCTGGAGGATCTGATTGAAGAAGCCGGCACCCAGGGAGAAGAAGCCATCAGTGAACATGAGCAACTGCTCTTAAATAACGTTTTAGACCTGAAAGATAAAAAATGTTGTCATGCCATGGTACCGAGATCCGATATCATCGCTTTTCACAAAGACGGCACTGTCGGAGATTTAGCAGAACTGATGTTAGCTAAGGGACACTCTCGTATTCCGATTTATGGCGATTCTCTGGATGATATTGTCGGCATTGTCCATATCATCGACCTGGCCAAGAGTTTACTCAAAGGCAATAGAGAGACACCTGTCAAAGATATTCTCTGCCGAGAAGTCCATTTTATTGCACCGGATATTGAAATTTTGGATCTGCTCAAAGATATGCAGTCCAATAAAATTCATATGTCTATCGTGATTGATGAGTATGGCTGCGTCGATGGTCTGGTAACTATTGAAGATTTGCTTGAAGAAATCGTTGGCAACATCGAAGATGAATACGATTACGAGGAGAAACACAGCATTAAGCCGCAAGGAAACGGTTATTTAGCAGACGCTCGCGCTGAATTATCTGAAATTAAAACCACAACCGGTATCGACCTTATCACGGAAGACGATGTCGAAGAAACCCCGATTGACACATTAGGGGGCTATGTTTTTCAGCTGGCACAGAAAATTCCCGGCAAAGGTGAAGTCATCACCAATGCCGACGGCGTTCAATTCAAAATTATTGACGTAGACCCGATTCGTATCAAAAAAATCCTCATCACCAAACCACGTAACCCGGACAATGTTCAACAGGCTTAAAAATTTTTGCATTAATCACCGTAATTTGACAGCTTTTGCTTTCGGAAGTTTAGCTGTCCAGGCTCTGCCGCCGTTTTATCGATGGTATCTTCTTTTTGTATGTTTAAGCGGTCTTCTCTGTCTGATAAATTCAGCACCAAATAAAAAACAGGCTTTTGCTGTCGGTTACTGGTTCGGATTTGGATTTTTTGCCTTTGGGCTATCATGGGTAAATCAAGCCTTATTAATAGCCCCCGCACAAACAGGGTGGCTCATTCCGATTACCTTTCTTGCTTCCGGCGGATTCTTCGGTCTGTTCATCGCAGTTCCTGCCTGGTTAAGTTGTTTTTTCAGACCACTCATAGCGCGCTACCTGGCTTTAGCCGCGTGGATAGTCATCTTTGAATGGATACGCAGCTGGTTCCTCACCGGCTTTCCATGGAATTTATGGGGAAGCTGTCTGGCCTTTAACCCTGTTTTCATCCAAAGCGCATCAATATGGGGAACGTATGGTCTTTCTTTTCTGATTTGGCTAACGGCAACAGCTCCCGCTTTTGCGCTCGTGCATCACACCAAAAAAGCAAAACTAATCTCTCTGACTGTCATAATATTACTCCCATTACTACTATGGGGTTACGGAACATGGCGCCTCAATAAATATTCCGATAAGACAGAAGGAAACACCAAACTTCGCCTTGTTCAACCGAGTATCCCTCAATCTATCAAATGGTCACAGAACTTAAAATCAAACCATTTGCAAACTTATATTGACTTAAGTCGCAGTCAACCCTTAGATGATATTGATATGGTCATCTGGGGAGAAACCGCCAGCCCCTATGCTTTAGACAGAGATGAACCAGCCAAAACAGATACCCTGAAAGCCATAAATAATAATGGTTATCTGATAACCGGACAAATTCGCTACGAAGACAATTACTATAATGGCTGGAACGCCTATAACTCCTCATTAATCATCAGTTCTTCAGGAATAATTGAAGATTTTTATGATAAAAGCCACCTTGTCCCCTTTGGAGAGTACGTTCCTATGAGAGAGTATTTACCTCAGGCAGTACAACCGATCGCCAATATTATAGGTACAATGAACGCCGGACAAGGACCTAAAATCATCAATCTTGACCATATTCCGCCTTTCGGGATTCAAATATGCTATGAAATTATTTTTCCTCACCGTATTATTAATCCACAACACAAACCTGAATGGTTACTGAACTTAACCAATGACGGTTGGTATGGCTTGAGTTCAGGTCCCTATCAACATTTGGTAACAACCCAGCTTCGTGCCGTTGAAGAAGGAATAACCATTGTTCGCTCGGCCAACAGCGGCATCAGCGCCATCATTAACCGCACGGGAGAAATACTTGCCTCTCTTGCCTTAAACAAATCTGGCATTCTTGACGTTTCTTTGCCTCAGCAAACCAGTATGCCAACCCCATACAACAAATTAGGAAACACCTTTATCCTGTCGCTCTGCTTACTATGCCTCCTCATAAGTGCAGGATTAAGCAGAAAACATTGACCTTTATGCTTTTAGAACAAAATATCCATTGACGAATAAGAGAACTCATTGTAACCTATAATAGAAATATTATGAGGAATGACTATGTCTGCTGAAATTTCCAGAAAATCCTGCCGCGGGCGCACACCCAGCGGACAGCCTAATCCTATTGATGTGCATGTTGGTAACCGGATTCGTTTACGCCGAACTTTGCTCGGCATGAGCCAGGAGAAATTAGCGAGCTTGTTGGGATTGACCTTTCAACAAGTTCAAAAATATGAAAAAGGTTCAAACCGCGTAGGCGCAAGTCGTTTGTGGGATATAAGTAAAGTGTTGGAAACCCCGATTGGCTTTTTTTATGAAGATATGGATAAAGAAGTGGCTAATCAAAGCCCGCGCACATTCAGTGCCGGTGACGAAGTACCGATGTTGGCAGAAGATGCCGTTGAATTTAATTCTGACCCGATGTCTCGCCAAGAGACCATTGAGCTTGTCAAAGCATATTACAAAATCCCCAATCGCAAAGCTGCCAAACACCTGTTTGACCTTATTGTTGACCTGTCAAAGACGTATACCGGTAATGAAGAAGAAACAGATTAGATTTTAGATAAAGACAATGAATCAACCGCAAACACCAAAGTTTTTCGGGCGGCGCAAAGGACGGACTATTCGTTGTGCCAAAACGGTCTTGTTATCTGACTTTCTCCCGCGCCTACGCATTCAAGATGAGCAACAAATCGACAAACACTTGTTCGGAACACCTGTCGACAAACTTTACCTTGAAATCGGATTCGGCAATGGTGAACATTTAGCAGAGCAAGCAAGAAGGAACCCAAATATCGGCTTTATCGGCGCAGAGGTTTTTCAAAACGGTGTAGCCAACCTGCTAACTTTAATCACCGGCATTAAAATAAAAGATGACCTCCCCGAAACCATAACTTTATCCGCAGACAGAGTCGATAATATCCGTATCTATGACAATGATATGCGTTTATTATTCAAACAGATCCCCGATCAAACCTTGGATAAAATATTTCTTTTGTTTCCTGACCCTTGGCCCAAAAAAAGACATGCAAACCGTAGGTTTGTTAACCCGGACAACATTGCCCAAATGGCTCGGTGCCTCAAAAAAGGCGGTATTTTAAGAATTGCCACGGACCATAAGGTATACAAGCATTGGACCTTGCAACAAATGAGAAATGCACCTCAATTCAAATGGACAGCAACTTGCGGAAACGATTGGAAGCACGAACCCTCTGATTGGGTACAAACAAAATACCAACGCAAAGCCCTTGCAGAAGGACGCCGCCCCATCTTTCTGGATTACCAAAAAATTTAAGGTTATTGAACAAACATTCCGCGACGCAAACTTGGCAAACTTGAAGAAGAGCGGCGACGATTCGAAACGTTTGACTGTCTCACTTTTCCTCCGACACTAAACGTTGATGTTGATGTCGATGGTGTCGTTCCATTATTCATCGCAGAAGTTACAAAAGAAGAAGATGATGATGAACGTCCGGTTGGTGCAAAATCATCCCTTGGCGTATATTCCGATCGAGGAACAACAATCGGTGATCCCGAAACAAATGCACGATTCGATGAGAAATAAGCATTAACCATCGGGTCTCCGGAGTTATCTGAAGGATCTTTAACGACACTTACCGGTGCCGAAGCCTGCTTAAAAGGATTTTGATGTTCTACCGTATCAAAACTGTCTCCTCCTCTCAATCGATTAAGCGCCTCCTGCTCTTCTTTGGTTAAAGATCCCTCATACTGCTCAAGTTGCTGTTGATAAATATCAGCATACATTTCTCTAAATTCTTCAGGAACACGAATAACTTCCACTTTATTCAACACTTCAGCGCTGTTAAGAGGGGTTGAATATTGAACTTGAGCAAACATCAGTGGCACAGAAGAAAAACGAGATGCCGTCAAACGAATACGTTCATTAGAATCCATTTTTGCCAAATCGGCATCGAGCTCCGGATTCGCAGGAGCCTTACCTGTCTGTTCAATAATTTCTAAATCTTGCAAATACAACTCATATTCAGTCTGATACACGGGCTTATCATCTAAAGCAATTGCCCAAGCCTGACCACAAGCCATAAGCAACAAGGTACTTAACCCTATCTTATATCTATTTTTCATCGGTACACCTTTAATTCTAATACAATGTTAACCAATCTTGAGTATGATTATAACATGAAAAAGATTTTTTTTATATTAACATTTTTAAGTTTTTTTGATACTGCCCTGGCTGATTTAAAAAGCAATCAGCCCAAACCTGTCGACATACCTGACACGACGGATATAAACTATAAAAAAATTTGCGAAGAACAAAATATTAAACCCGGACTGGTTTTTTATACTTCCTACGGAAAATTAACCTATAATCGCGACTATGACCGCAAAAATCTAACTATACTGGCTAAAAACAATGGTGTTTTTGAAGAAGGGGATTTGGCTTCCGGCCTTGCACTTGTCGACATTTCATCTGAGTACTTATTAAGTACGGCAAGCCAGCAAATGGCAAACGGCGGCTATTGTATCATGCCAAAAGAATTCAGCATTTACATAGGATTCGTGAATCCGATTATCTACATTTCAAAGGACCTGCCGACAGACAGTTGCTTATACAATTTAGTCCTGCGGCATGAGCAAACGCACCAACAAATCAACGTTAATGCGCTTGAATTCTTTATTCCTATCATCTACAAAAAAATTAAAACCATTCTGACGAAAATTCACCCTTTGTATGTCTCTGATGAAAGCC
The DNA here is from genome assembly GCA_902778645.1 of uncultured Rhodospirillales bacterium. Classification (GTDB taxonomy): domain Bacteria; phylum Pseudomonadota; class Alphaproteobacteria; order RF32; family CAG-239; genus Scatocola. Next base: position 20,871 of record CACYYO010000009.1, read on the forward strand.
TGATTTCTGCAGGAACAGATGATATGACAAACTTTTATGCCGAAAAAATCAATATACTGGTCGAGCAATTTAAAAATGAAATCATTGCCGAACAACAAAAATTAGACAATCGCGAACAATACCGCTATGAAAGCGAAGTTTGCCAACGATTCGAGAAGAAGCAAAAGCACTAATTTGCAGAAAACTCCCTTACCAGCTCACTCAAATGAACCAACTCTATATGCTTTTCATTAAGTGTTTTTAACCAAGCAGATAATGCCTTGCTGGTTTGTGTTTTAGGGTGCCCGATAGCAATGGCATACCCGTTTTGACGAGCGATTTTTTCGGTCAACTCAAGCTGCCTTAAAATATATTCCAAATTATTTTCATTATCCAAAAATACATGCCGGTGAACGCTGGGTACACCATATTTTTTAGCAACACTTTCTCCTTGAGATTGTGCTGTTGTCTTTGAATCTAAAAAGAATAGACCTGACTCTGCCAATAACTTCATAACCGGAACTAATTTATCCGCATGTTCGGTAAAACGGCTCCCCATATGATTATTGACACCAACGACACGATGAAATTTTTTAAGCATTTGCGCAAATGCCTGACTGATTTGTGCCTCCGTCATATCAATTGTCAAAACATCATTGGAAACAAAAATATCTGATTTCGGTTGCATCGGAACGTGAATCATCAGTTCATGACCAGCCTGCTCAGCCTGGGCAGTCTGTTTATCAAGTTGCGCTGCAAAAGTAACAAAGGATGAGGTCAGAGGAGCCTTAAGCGCAATAATCTCCTTTGTTCTCATGGGACTGGCCCCCATATCATCAATAACAACGGCAATGCGTGGACGGGCATTTTTTCTCTTCTCAACAACCGGCTGCGGTTTTAACGATGCTTTTTTTTCGCCTTCATCAAGACTCTGCAATTTCAGCAGGGCACTGACATGGACAATATCATCAAGCGACGGCAGATCCTCGACTTCAGGCTCCAAATCGCTGTGCTCCTGGACATGAATTGTTGTCAAATCATCATCTGAAATATCTTCTTCCTGCCACTCGACAGGCTCTTCATACAGCACTTCATCGGTAACATTTTCTGATATATCCGCACCAGAATAATTCTCACCACTTTTGAGAATCCCGAACCAATAATAAAAATAAGCTGCAACCACTAAGAGAACAAAGCACAATCCCAAACAGCGTTTCCACTGTTTTTTCAAAAAAGACCCTGCTTTCGTATGTCTCTCAGTAGCCACAAACTTACCTTAATCACGTTTTCTTAAGGTTGGAAAAGCAATCACATCACGAATTGTTGAAGCCCCCGTCAACAAGATTGCCAAACGATCGATTCCCATACCCATACCACCGGTCGGAGGAAACCCGTTTTCCAAGGCACAAATAAAGTCTTCATCAAGCATCTGTGCTTCGTCATCACCGGCTTCACGGTCTGCACACTGCGCTTCAAATCGCTCGCGTTGCTCAAGCGGATTCGACAGCTCAGAATAGGCACACCCCATTTCCATACCGGCAATATAGGCATCAAAATGCTCCACCAAACGAGGATTCGAGCGGTGTGTTTTAGCTAATGGAGAAATATCTCGCGGCATATCCATTACCAAAATCGGATCTATCAGATGCTCTTCAACCTTGGCGTCAAACACTTCAGAGATAACCTTGCCCCATGAGATACAATCACCAGCATCAACACCGACCGACTTTGCCAACTCTTTGGCCTGCTCAAGTGTTTCTGCTGTCATAAAATCAGCACCCGTATATTCCTTAACCAAATCAATCATTGACTTACGAGCAAAAGGCTTGCCTAAATCAATTTCATGCTCGTTGACAACAATTTTTGTTGTCCCTAAGACTTTTTGCGCCACATACGCAATCAATTCCGGAATCAAATCGGCCATTGTATTGTAATCAGCGTAAGCCTGATATGCTTCTAAAGCGGTAAATTCAGGATTATGACTTTTATCGATTCCCTCATTGCGGAAGTTCCGTCCGATTTCAAAAACACGCTCAAAACCGCCAACCACTAATTTTTTCAAATAAAGTTCCGGCGCAATACGTAAATACAAGTCCATATCCAACATATTATGATGCGTAATAAACGGCTTTGCATTCGCCCCACCCATAATCGGGTGCAACATCGGCGTTTCAACTTCCAAAAAATGATGCTCTTCAAAATAACGACGAATGGCCGAAGTAATTTGACAACGCTTCTCAAAAATCTCCCGACTGTCATCATTCATAATAAAATCGACATAGCGCTGACGATAACGTGCTTCAATATCTGTCAATCCGTGAAACTTCTCAGGAAGCGGCTGCAACGATTTTGAAATAATATCAAACGATTCGGCAGCAATTGAAAGTTCACCGCGCGGCGTCCGACGAATATAGCCCGTAATGCCGACCATATCACCGACATCTAAACACTTCAGACGCGCCAAAGTTTCTTCATTCAAATGGTTCTTATGACAAAAAGCCTGTATTTTCCCCGTCGCATCTTTAACATCGATAAACATTCCGCTGTTCCGAACTGCCATAGCTCGACCGGCAATTGTATAGCGATCTTCCGTATCAACGCCGTTTTCCAGAGATTCGTACTTTTTCTGTAAATCTGCTGCCTTTGCATTTGGTTGGAAAATATAGGGATACGGATTATACCCTTCGTCTTGCAAAGTCTTCAGCTTTGCCAATCGCGATTCGCGATGAATATTGGATTCTTCAGTCATAAATTCATTCCACTTATATAAAAAATTAATCACTAGGGCAGACTATAACCATAAGTTACTTATTTTTCAATATAAAAAGTTATTTTCTATCTGGACAAATTTTTTCAGAAAGTGTATAATTAAAACATATATGAAGAATAATTGAGAATAAGGATTATCGCGATGACAACAGAAAAAGAAAATTGGTTCAAAAGAACATGGAATAAAGGCAAAAAATATGTCGTTGGGCTTTTCATAGCCGCTTCTCCGGCGACTGTTTCCGCTAATACGTCGTTCCGCGCCTTTCCTGGAGAAACTTACAATACTGAATGCAACGGCTCAATCTGCTGGCTATCCTCCGCTTCGCGAGAAACTTATGGTTCAAAACATTCAATAGCAGAGGTCAGTGGCGATGGATATCGTGGCATCAACCAAATGAGCACCCATCATACAAAGCAATTCGTAAAATATATTGGCAAATGCAAAGATATGGGCATTGAAGAATTTGCCAAAACCTTTGATTTACAAAACTTATCGAAAGAACAAATTAACCAAATACAACAAGAATCATCCGTTATATACACTCAACTGTCGAACAAAGGAACAGGAAAAAAGAACTGGCAAGAGGTTGCCTTAAATCATGAACATGTCTTAACTATGCTTAACCAAGGATACCTAACTCAAGAATACAGCCCTGAAAATTTTGCATGGATACAGAACAAACTGAACAAAGATAAAATTGATTTCGATTTAAGCAAAGTTCACCCTGCAATTTTATCTGAAATTCATTTATTAACAATTGCACGTCCAGCATGGAGAAGCAACATTACAACAACAATAGAAAATACAATCAAAGGAAAAGAGGATCCATATGCCGCTGTTAACTCTGAAGAATTTATCACAGAAATAGCTCAATTAGAAAAAGTTAAAGACGTTAGAAATCGAGTAATTACATACACTTCAGATGCCTTAAAGAGTAAAGAAATTCAATGGAAAGAAGCTGAGGTGATTTCTCTGCTTGCCAACGCAAACGCTACAAATTCTAATGGTCAAACCTGGTTTGATCAAAGACGCGACCAACAAAGATTAGAAACAGCGTTGGAAATCAATACAGATTCGCTTAAAATTGGTATTTCGGGAGAATACAACATACAAACACCCCAAATTGACTTGGCTCAAATACAATCTCAGATAAATAAAATATCTGCTCCGCTAAAGGAAAAACACCATTCTCAGCAGAGAAATCAAGAGCAATTAACTTTAGCTAAAGCTAAAGCAAAAGAAACAAAACAAAGAGCAAGAGATGCTCTCAAAAAAGATGAAGAACTGTTAGCAATAAAAAAAGAAAAGGACACTCCTCAAATCGGAGGTAATCCCCCAACCGAAGAAGAACTCATCGCCATGGTTCAAAATAGTCTAGAAACACAAAACGGCAAACCATTAAAAGGGCGTAACGCAAAACAGGCTGAACGCAATTTAGAGCGTTTTAATACAGACGAAAATTATCGTAATGCCGTTGTTCAAGCATACATAAGCCGTCTTTCTCAACAAAATAAAGCGTAATTCATACTTGACAAACAAAAAGAACTAAAGTAGAACAAATATAATCATTTGTTCTACTTTTTTTTATAGAGGGTACGATGCTGACAGAAAAACAATACCGACTACTGATGTATATCAACAAAGTCCTCAAGGAGACCGGTTGTTCTCCTTCTTTTGAGGAAATGAAAAATGCTGTCGGTCTTAAATCAAAATCAGGCATTCATGCCCTCATCGAGGCTCTTGTTGAGCGCAATTTTATAAAAAAACTACCCCATAAAGCCCGTGCATTGGAGATCATTCGTCTGCCTCGTTTCAAACCCAGTGCCATTATTGAGGAAGAAAAAAAGAGAGAACTGGCACTCCAAAACAGCTCGGCACAAATTCCTCTTTATGGTAAAATCGCCGCCGGCACCCCCATTGAAGCCATTGCCAATGAGACAGAAACGATTCCCGTCCCCTTTGAGATGGTGACCAACGGGCAGTTCTACGCCCTAACCATAGAAGGCGAATCAATGATTGAGGCCGGCATCTTAGATGGTGACACCGTCATCATTAAAAAGGCGGAAACAGCCCATAACGGGGAAATCGTTGTCGCCCTTGTCGATAATCATGAAGCCACCTTAAAAATATTCAAACACGACGGGGACAAAATAAGCCTTATTCCTTGCAATAAAGATTATCAAACACGCATACTCTCCGCTGATCGGGTCAAGATCCAAGGAATACTGGCGGGCTTGTTAAGAACTTACCATTAAATTTGACTCCTTTCTGGCACTTATGCTAACATTTGCTCTGAAAATAAATTATTATCATATTGTTTAACTCTAAAACAAAGCAAATATTATGAAACAGTATCTGGATTTACTCCAAGACATCTTGGAAAACGGTGTTGACAAAGGAGATCGTACCGGTACAGGGACGCGCTCTGTATTCGGGCGTCAAATGCGATTCGATTTATCGAAAGGTTTTCCTCTGCTCACAACCAAAAAGGTTTATCTCAAAGGCATTATTTATGAACTGCTGTGGTTTTTAAAAGGTGATACAAACATACATTACCTGCAAGAACACAATGTTCATATTTGGGATGAATGGGCCGATGAAAATGGTAACCTTGGTCCTGTTTATGGTTCACAGTGGCGCAACTGGGACGACAAAGGGATTGACCAAATCAAAAACGTCATTGAAACCCTCAAAAAAAATCCCAATGACCGCCGTATGATTGTCACAGCTTGGAACCCGGCACAGGTGCCAAACATGGCATTGCCTCCCTGCCACATGATGTTCCAGTTCTATGTTGCTAACAACAAGTTGTCTTGCATGCTCTACCAACGCAGTTGCGATATGTTTTTAGGCGTGCCGTTTAACATTGCTTCTTATGCCTTGTTAACCATGATGATTGCCCATGTTTGTGGATTCGAATTAGGGGAGTTTGTTCACACCCTTGGTGACACCCACATTTATCATAATCATTTTGAGCAAGTCAAAGAGCAATTGGCTCGGACGCCTCGAGCTTTACCGCAAATGCTGATTAAGCGCCAGGTTAGTTCAATTGATGAATTTGATTTTGCTGACTTTGAGCTTGTTGGTTACGATCCATGGCCGGCAATTAAAGGACAAGTTTCCGTATAAAATCGGCTGTTTTCTTTGCTTTTTTAGAAGATCGTCTTTGTGATAAAGGCGGTCTTTTTTTTGTTTGACAAAAAAAATTAAAAAAAGTACTGGAAATGAACTCAAAAATGTGGTATGGTACGCCCGTATTGTGAATACACTACCCGATAAATATAATATATAGGACAAGCCAATGAATAAGAAAACATCATCTGCTTATGCCTTTAATTCCGGTGACTATGTCGTATATCCGGCTCATGGCGTAGGTAAAGTAGCAGACATCACAAAACAAAAAATTGCCGGCTCAGAATTGGAACTGATTGTCGTCAATTTTGATAAAGATAAAATGACTTTGCGTATTCCAATGGCGAAAGCAGAGAATAGCGGTTTGCGCCGTATTTCCGAGTCTTCAACCATGAATGACGCCTTGACTGTATTGAAAGGCAAAGCCAAGGTAAAAAAGGTCATGTGGTCTCGCCGTGCGCAAGAGTATGAGAACAAAATCAACTCAGGTAATCCTGTTGCTATTGCTGAAGTTATTCGCGACTTACATCGTAACGAAAATTTAGCAGAACAGTCCTACAGTGAGCGCCAAATTTATGAGCAAGCACTGGACCGACTGGCTAATGAAGTTGCCGTGTGCGATAACATATCAGTTGATGCAGCAACCCAGAAATTGATTTCTATTCTCACCAAATAATTCCAAAGCCTCCTAAACGGAGGCTTTTTTTCTAATCTAAAGTTTCATCTTCTGTCTGTTTAATTTGCTCCAGCGCTTCATAATCGCGCTCATCTAACTCCTGCGCCGGAACAGCATAACTTCCATCCAACCAATGCCCCAAATCAATATCCGCACAACGCTTAGAACAAAAAGGTCGATACCGATTCTCTGCTACAATCTTGTGGCAAATTGGACATTGACAAGTTTTGATAACTTCAGCCATTATTTTGGACTCTACCCTGTCCTTGACACCGATCACACACCTTTGTCAAAAGGCTGCTCAGGCTCGGACGGCGACGAACACGAATAATTTCAACATTTCCCATCCGACTCAAGCCGAATAAACGAGCTTTATTTTTATCTTTCAACAGCTCTTTTTCCAAAATTTCAAGCACAGGCTTAATATATTTGTATTCAGATGATCCCGCAAAATCAATAACAATTTTACCGGCTAAATTTCTCAATCGAATTTGACGAGCGATTTCATAAGCGGCCTCTTCATTCAAATGAGAAATAGAACCATGCCCGTGATCCTCTCCGCTATCAACATCAATGGCAACACACGCTTTTGTCTCTTCTATATACAACCTTCCGCCGCTCGGTAATTTCACCTCAGGCAACAAAGCCTCAGACAGCATATCCTCGATTCCAAATTCAGCAAACGGCTCTGCTGCAAACTCAGCCAGAACATCGCCTTCGAACACATCTTTAATCTCGGCCTCCAGGTTATGATTATTTAAGACAACTTTTTGCAGCGATTCTTCAACATTGATAATATCATCAAAAATCGGATTATCTTTACTGTACAGCAGAGCCGGTGCCACAGCATTACGTGCTTTTGCCCGAACATCATCATACAGCTGTTTTAAATCATCCATTTCCGCATAAATATCGTCTAAAGAAGCATCGACAGAAGAAGTGCGTAAAATCCACCCTTCTTGACCGGTTGTATGCTCAAAAACTTTTTGCTTATACTCGGCAACAAGATTTTTATCTTCGATTCGTGAAGAAGCTCCGACACCCATCTTAAAAGGGCAATAACAAATATTCTGACCGACAAACTGCACGGAGCGAACCAACTTAGCTCCTTTCTCGGCACGAGCTTCCTGTTGAACCTGTACGACAACACTCTGCCCGACAGTCAAATTTGCCTCATGTCCGTATTCTTCTTCATTCAAAAACGCCGGTTGTTTATCGCCGATATCGACAAACAAACCTGTCTTACCATGAGCCAACTCTGTTTTACCGGTAATCTTTCCAAGGTAAACATTACCTTCACTAATACCATTTTCATTGAATTGCTCATATTCACACAATCTGCCTTTTTCTAATTGTGCGATTCGGCTTAAACCATTCTTTTGTTCATAAACGATTGTATCAATACTCATCTTATTCCTACTCCATTCAACATATTTCTGACTTCATACAAAGGCAACCCGATTATACTTGTATAAGAGCCGATAATTTTTTTAACAAAACCGGCTAAAGCCCCTTCAATTGTGTATCCTGCACACCCTACCCACTCATTGGTAGCGACATAATCCTCTATTTCTTTCTCAGTCATTTTTTTGATAACAACGCGTGTTGTCACACAACGAACAGAGACTTGCCCTGTTGCCGAAATAACACAAACGCCGCTCAAAAACTTATGAGCTTTACCGGACAACAAGCGCATAACAGCCTTTTGAACTTCGGTATTAGGAGACTTTTGTAAAATTTTTCTTCCGACCACAAGCACCGTATCTCCGGCAAGAACAACTTTCCCTTTATGCTTTGCCGCAACGGCCATAGCTTTTTCTTTGGCCATACGTTTCACATACTCAGTCGGTTGCTCAAATTTGTGCGGTGTCTCATCAATATCCGCCCCTTCAACAAGCTCAGGTTCATACCCGATTTGCTTTAGTAGTGCATACCTGTGGGGTGAGCATGAAGCCAATATAAAATTCTTCTTAAGCATCGCTACCCATATTAAGCCTCATCATCATAAGTCTTTTCCAACCGTTCATGGCGCTCTTGAGCCTCGATTGACAGCGTCGCTACCGGACGCGCTTCCAAACGTTCCAATCCGATCGGTTCACCTGTTTCCTCACAAAAACCATACGTTCCATTTTCAATACGAGACAAAGCATCATCGATTTTACTGATTAACTTGCGTGCTCTGTCTTTGGTACGCAAATCAAGCGCCTTATCCGTTTCCAAAGAAGCTCTGTCAATATCATCAGGTTGGTTGAGCCCGCCCTGGCGCAAATCTTCCAAAGTATCCTCAGATTGATCGACTAAAGATTTTTTCCAGTTCAAAAGTTTTTGGCGAAAATACTCAATCTGCAACTCATTCATATATTCTTCTTTTGCACTCGGCTTATAATCAGGGGGAAGAATAACCGTCGTATCCATGTTTTACTCCTTTGAAACAAATACAATACAATTTAAGCACAAAATACAGTCTTTAATATATGACTGCAAGCAAAAAAGCACAGATTATAACCGTTATTTCATCAATTTAGCGAGCTCTACTTCCACCCTTAACTCAATCTCTTCAATAATCTCATTCAACCGCTCGTCTTGAGCTTCCATTTTTCGCTCGCGCACAAACTGTGCAATATTCATCAAACGATCTTTAGAAAGATATCCCTTGAGTAACCCATCGCGAATTTCTTCCAACTTTTCCAACAGGGTCTGTCCGCGTTCGATCTGCTTTTTACGTAACTTTTTCTCTTCCTCATCTCCAATCATTTGCGCTGCAAAAATAGCATCTGTAACATTAACGGAGGAAACACCGGAAACAGCTTCCGGCGCAGATTTCATAATATCCTTCAAATATGCGGAAAAATCACCGCCGGAGGAAGATTTTTTGACACGTGCCGAGGGCGCATCTTTTATTTTATTAACATCACTGACCTGTATCATTTATCTGAATTCCCATACTACATCCTTAGAGCCGCCGGCACAAACACTGCTGGCCTTAGCTCTTGTCAATGGTAAAACATTATCACTATCACTTGAGCTTGAAGACGGCCATTCAAACTTAGAGGTACCGACTTGTATACTGACAATGTTTGCAAAATCATTACCAACCCAAGAAATAGAAGCCATCTCAGCACATTGTGGCGCTGTCAGATTCTTATACGTAATTTTGAAACTATGGCTGCTTTCTCCCCAACCGACAATTTCCCCGACATTAACAGTAATCTCTCCGCCAAAAGTATGATAAGCTTTGCCGTCAGCATAAGCCATTTGTGCCGGTAACAATTTGTCTTTATGGAATTCTTCCAAAATATTATTTTCGCTCAAACCATTATAATTTCCCGCGGCAGCATACCGACGCACAATATTTTTCTGCAACGATTGCAACTGCGAAACCGCCTGGCTCATACGATAGCGGCTCCAACCGGATGCTGCAACTTTCCACATCCCCGCAGTGACTATCCCGATAATAGCAATAACACCTATCATCTCAATCATTGTTGCGCCGCGTTCTTCTTTCCACATTTCCAGCTCCTTTATTTTCCTGTTAAAATGTAGTGTAAAATATTTTTATGCAATTAACAATTATTTTTTACTTCACATTTTAGATTTTTCGTATATAGTGACATCAACAACCATCGTGTTGTGCTTCATATGAAAGGAAATTAAAATGAAAAATACTATTGCTACATTGTTAGTTGCTGTTTCTACTTTTGCAGTTGCAGCCAACGCCAATGCTGAAAATTCTTTTAGACCATATGTTGGTGTTGATTACAACTACGACAATGGTAACGGTAACGATTTCAACTCTGGTTCTGTTAACGTTGGTACACAATTCAACGATTATTTCGGAACAGAAGTTTTCTACCAAAGATCTGACAATGATGTTAAAACCAAAGGTCTTGCTAGACAAGAAACACGTTATTTCAATGCTTATGGTATTGATTTGAACGGCTATTTGCCAATGGGTTGCGAACAAGAATTCGCTTTGATTGGTTCTGTTGGTGCTGGTGAATATGAATTCAACACTGGTTACAATGCAGCAGGATGGGCCAACAACCGTGACCATGGTTTTGGTTACCGTTTCAGTTTAGGCGGTTTGTACAACGTAACAGACAACGTTGCCCTCAAAGCAATGGCTCGTTATGTTAAGTTTGACAAATTAGCTGATGAAACTGAAGAAACCGATATGATGGAATACACAGCCGGTGTTAGATACAACTTCTAACTGCTGTTAAGAGTTTCACAAAAAGGAGGAAGTTCATTTAATTTCCTCCTTTTTTGATAGAGAGGGAGCTATGAAAAAACTACTGACATATCTATGCTTTGCTTTGGCACTGACTGCCTGCAAAGATAAACAAGAATCGACTGATAACAAAGTAAACGATATACAAGCGCAAATATCGATGCCTGCAGATCCTGATAAACTTTATAGTTATCAAAAAGATAACCTGCCCGAAGCGTGCGAAAGTGACAGCGAAATTGTTTGTGCGATAGAAAATGTTGTCAAATGTGCACTTAATCCAACCGCCTCATACTGTGACAAGAATACGATGCCGGAATTTCTGTTCTACGACGATTCGATGTTTGCAGAGGGTGATGTTTTAGGACATCCGAGCGAACAGAGTTTCAAAATCACCAAAATCAAACCTATCGACAATCAAACCATAGAAGTCCTCACCCAAGGTCAATGTGATAAAAACTGGTTCGGTGTCTGCGAAGGTAATGTAATTTATGTCATGACAAAACAATTTGGACCATGGCAAGTTCAAGATGTATATGCTATTGAGACAATTAAGTAAAACACGGAATTTATCCTAAAGGAGGCTCAATCAAGCCTCCTTTTTTTGTGTCTAATCACTTGTATTATATGCAAACACCTCTGGACAAAAGGCTTTTTTAGGTATATAATAAAAGGAAAGGAGAGGGTATGATGAATAAACAAACAGAGAAATGGTTGCGCCGCGTCAAAACAACGGTTATGGGTCTAGCCATGGCGGTCATGCCTTCGTTAGCGCAAAAAGCGCCATCTTCTCAAAGCAACGGCATGCAAGCCCACCCAAGAACCGAAACAACCCAACATACCTTAAACACCCCGACAACCAACTCACCCAAAATGCTGTTTATTGGAGACAGCCGCACGGTAGGGATGTACACTGCCGTCACCAACACTTACAAAAACCCTGTCAACACAACTGACCAAAATGGTAACCTGTGGTTTGCCAAAGTAGGAGAAGACCTCAAATGGTTCCAAAAAAACGAGGCCATCATTCAGGAAAAAATCCAAGATTGCGACTGTGTCATCATTAATTTAGGCGTTAATGATATAACCAAAAACGGCGGTAACGGAAAAAAAGTTGCTGAAAAGTTCTGTGCATATTTCAATGAAATGGCGCCACAATGGACAGCCCAGGGTAAAAAAGTTTATATAGGTTCTTGCAACCCTGTCGGTAAAAACTTCACCTCCATCAGAAATATGAATGCGCAAATAGACGCCTTTAATCAAACACTTCTGGAGGGATTATCTAAGGATATTACATTCATTGATGTTAACAGCTTTGTGAAAAACCATGTTAAAGACAGAGATTTTCGCCCCGATGGTCTCCACTACCAAACATCAATGAACAGCCCTATTTATCAAAATATTTTTCAACAAGTAAGCGAGCACTCCGCCCTTCTCGCTCAACAAAAAGAGCAACCTGCTCCGGAAAACAGCCAAGAGAAAAAAGATATTGCTTTTGCCTCTTTACTCAAAGATATAAAACCGCTGACACGAACCACGGCCCTGGATATAACGCCGATTTTAACTCAAGAAACTCAAAACAGATTAAGAGCACAAAAAGTCGCCCGGCAGAAAAACACTCCCGCGACCCCAACACTTCCTCCGAAAAAAATAAGTTTCATCCCTCCTAAAAGGAATCAGCATGAAGTCTGATAAATTTGCGGAAAATTAATCTGAATTCCCTTTTGTTAGCCACGAAAAAAAAAGAAACCAGTATGAATCCCCTTTAGCTACTGGTAAAACGCGATAAAGAGACTTGCTACGACGTTTCTTTTGAGCACCGCGTACTTGTAGCTACACAAGCGAGAAAGAAACTAGTATGAATCCCCTTTAGCTACTGGTAAAACGCGATAAAGAGACTTGCTGCGACGTTATTTTTCGACGTGGTGTACACATAGCTACACGAGGAGAAAAATAACTAGCATGAAGTTTCTTTAGCGCGTTTTACCCCTACGGACTGCCACATCTTCTCTATACTATAGAATTCTCTGACTTCCGGCTTAAAGATATGAACAATCACATCGAAGGCATCGATAAGCACCCAATCCGCCTTTTCCTCACCTTCGGCTGTTGACTTGTAACCTTCTGCTTTCAAATTAAGCTGAACTTTTTCCGCCAATGCGGCCACATGTCGTTGAGATGTCCCGCTGGCAACTACCATAAACGATGCCAATGAGGTTTTCTCGCGTAAATCAATAATAACGACATCATCAGCTTTATTTTCTTCCAAAGTTTTTTGAATAATTTCCAAAACTTTTTCATCTTCTTGTTTTTTTTGTACCACTCTTATTCTCCTAGTCTACAGGTGACCACGGTTTTTCCGTTTGCTCATCTTGGGATTGCTTTTGTTTATGAGGGATGTATCGACAAACAGCCCGCAAACAATCAAAAACACCCCGCTTTGCAATAGCCGACATGGCATATACCTTTTGCCCGGTTGCCTCTGACAATGCCTTTATTTTAGTATTAAGTTCTTCATCCGTCAATGCGTCGATTTTATTCAAAACAATAACTTCAGGCTTTGTTGCCAAATCATCTTTATATAAATCAAGTTCGCGACGGATAGTCTGATACTCTTTAACCACATCTTCAACTGTCGCATCAACAATATGCAAAAAGGCCGCACATCTTTCGACGTGCTTAAGGAACCTGTCTCCAAGCCCCACACCCTCATGAGCACCTTCAATAAGTCCGGGAATATCGGCAATAACCATTTCATAATCATCAACCCACGCCACACCCAGATTCGGATGCAAGGTTGTAAACGGATAATCCGCAATTTTTGGCCTGGCTTTAGTCACCACAGACAAGAACGTTGACTTTCCGGCATTAGGTTGTCCGATAAGCCCGACATCAGCAATAACTTTTAGGCGCAACCACACCCACATTTCTTCACCGGGCCACCCCGGTTCGGCATAGCGCGGAGCTTGATTAACCGACCCTTTAAATTGCATATTGCCACGACCGCCATCGCCACCTTTGGCTATTAAAAACTTCTGTCCCGGTTCTACCATATCAACGATAAGGGTCTCGCCATCTTCGGCAATAATTTCCGTACCGACCGGAACTTTAATGATAATATCTTCTCCTTTAGCCCCCGTCATTTCGGAGCCCATACCATTTTGCCCTTTAGGAGCCTTAAAATGCTGACGATACCGAAAGTCAATCAGTGTATTCAGGTTTTCGACAGCTTCAATATACACACTGCCGCCTTTACCACCGTCACCGCCATTAGGACCGCCGAATTCAATATACTTTTCACGACGAAAAGATATACACCCGGCACCACCATGTCCGGATTGAATAAAAATTTTAGCCTGGTCCAAAAATTTCATAATCACTCGCCTGTATTCAGAAAAGTAAAGGGGGCTTACACCCCCTCCACCAAATAGTTCTTATAGATAAGCCTATTCACTGACAACAGAAACAACAGTCTTATCATCAAAGCTTTTACTGAATTTAACTTTACCTTCAGTTAAAGCAAAAATAGTGTGGTCTTTACCCAAACCGACGTTTTCACCGGCATGGTACTTTGTCCCGCGTTGGCGAACAATAATATTCCCCGGGATAACAGCTTGACCGCCGCTTTTCTTCAAACCTAAACGACGTCCGATAGAATCACGTCCGTTATTTGAGCTACCACCTGACTTTTTATGTGCCATTTTATAATCTCCCAGTCAAATTACTTACCGCAAACTTCGGTAATTTTTACCAACGTAATGCTTTGTCTATGACCATTTTTACGGCGATAGTTTTGTCTTCTTTTCTTCTTAAAGACGATAACCTTAGCATCACGAGCCTGTTTCAAAACCGTACCTTTAACAGAAGCACCGGCAACCAAAGGAGTACCATAAGTATCATCCAGAGCCAAAACTTCGTTAAAAATAACCTCTTTACCTTCTTCGGCGGACAGCTTTTCGAGTTTTACAACATCACCAGCTGCAACTTTATATTGTTTACCGCCAGATTTAATTACTGCATACATTTTAATTCACCTAATTTTAAGATTTTAAACATAAAACGTTGCTTTGCAATATACATAACTTTTTCGCGCTGTCAACAAAAATCTCACGCTTTAAGCCATTTTTCCCAGAAATTAACGTCTGTTAAGACGGCGGTAATATTCCGGCCGCATAAATTTACCTTGCCAAATACCCTTTTTGCCCTGTTTAGCCGTCTTTTCTGCCTCAAAATAGTCTTGTTTTTCTGCACGATAGGCAACGGCATAACCGGCATTAATCATTTCCAGGTTTATATTTTTATCGCCGACGAAACACTCTGATAACTCCCTCTTATAACGATCTTTACTAAGCATATGGCACTTTACTTTATAATTACTTTTTTTGAGTAATTGTCGCAAATGATTACGAGAATCTATACCACACTGATAGCGTTTCTTTTGGGCATCAAAGCAATATTGCTCAAATTCCGGAGCATCAATACCTTGCAACCGAATACGCCTGGCCCCGATTTCCAAACTATCCCCATCAACGACTTTAACATACTCAGAAGAGGCTGTCGCCCAATACCCTAAAACAACCAGTCCCACCAACAGCATAAACTTCATTGCTTCGACGATTCTATTAAATTGATTAGAAGAAAATTTCATTGAATAACCTAAAAAAAAACTTTGTTGTTTCGATACGTTTACTTTATGATAACCGCAGGTTTTAATATAACAAAAGGCTAAAATCGTGTCAAACACAAAGCGCACAATAATTGCATTATTTGCTGTTTTTACAATGACAATGGGGTGTAATATTACCATGAAACCGAGCAACTCCATCATGGAATTCGGTCGCTCCATGACTTCCGCTAACGGACAGGCAACCAATTTACCGGTTCGGATGCCCGATTCGATTATTGTCTGCCGCGCTAAACAATGTGCTCCTGTTAACTTATCGATGTCGGCCGAATATATATACAACAGCCTGGTAACCATGCTGCAAAATAACATGCATCAAACAGCCTTAATCTGTGCCGGTAGCGATTCAACACACTCTTGCATCGAAACCTATGTTGCCATGCCGATTACGGTCGGAGTTACCCCGGCATATGCTTATATTGATGCCGTTAAAATCAGTGATGTGACTTTGCAGAAAGGCAAGAAAACTCTAAACTTGCTTCTAAACTATAACCTGACCTATAACGGGCAAACACCAGATTGCACGCCGGCACAATCTCTGGCCTTTGTCCGTGATACCAAAACTATCCTTTTACAAGATTCCGGTTATACTTGCAAAATGACAACCATCAGCTCATCAACTGTCAAAACCCTGTTTGCAATTGATTATATTGACTTAGATTATGGCTTTATCGGTGGTTACTACTCTATAGGCTTGTCAGGTCCGGCCTTCGGTGGCGGTAACGGCTACATGCTTATTCGTCTGCCGAAAGACAATTATCCTTTATCTCCGGCTCTGCAAACCCCGAAAGAAAAGAAAATAGAATCTGTTGTTGAATCCACCATCACCGGTAACCTGAATTCAAGTGAAGAGCAAATATTCAACGGCGTTCAGGTATTTCCGATAAAGAAATAAACTATTACCGAATATTTCCGTAAGAGTAGCAGACTGTTTTTTCTCGGGCTTGCAGTTTTTCAATACCAAAAAACTTAAAGACCTTTCGTCCGTGAATAATTTCACCGTTAGCGGAAGGGAGTTTTTTATAGCGAGACTGATACTCTAGAGCATCGCGCAAGCTCATAAACATTTCATTATCAAAACGAACATTCCACCCATAAAGAGAACTCCCGACATTAACAACCAGATTTCTCTGCGCCCCTTGAGCTGTAAATTCTCCTTCCGACTGACGTTCATCATACACAAAATCCGTCCGGCTATCCAGCCCCTTTAAGGACGGCTCATATTCAACGACATACCCATCTTCACGATAATTAGCAACACTCATCGTTATGGAATGAGCTTTCGCAAAAAACATCAAGACCCCCTCAGGACCGCTCACAAACCCGGACATTGGCTTCGCAAAGCGTAACGTTTTCTGAGCTGCCGCTACACCCGACACGACCACAAAATCATCAACATTCAGTTGCGTGCTTTCATCAATAGCGGTACAAATAGAATTGCCTTGGACGGAAACTGCCTGATTTTGCGGTGCCACAAAATGATACACTGACTGATTAAGCATTTGTAACTGTTCTTTGCCATTCTGCACCAAAGAAGCATATCGGATCGTCCCGTTTTTCTGCTCTAAAGAAACATCAGAACCGGCATTTTTCAAAGGCATAATTGTTTTATTAAACAAAACAATCCGCCATGCTGATGCTTCCCCGATTGAGTCGAGTTCTACAAGAATATCGCTTTGCCGGTCATCAGCCTCCCAAGCACTCAAACCAGCGGAGCGATTAAGGATTTTAGGATTAATCAGTGATGTCGATGCAGCCTCAGCTTGCCATAAATCATTATCAGCTGATACCTCTGAAGAAACTGCATCAATCGGCTCTGCAACAACCGGCGATTCTACCCAAACATCTTCAACCTTGCTCTCTACCTCAGATTCATTCATAAAATCTTCGACAACAGGAGCTGAATCCGAAACAATCTCAGGTTCTGAGACAACGTCAGAACTAATTTCAGGTTCCGGCTCTAACGCCGGCTCAGAAACAATCACTTCCGGTTCGGCAACTATTTCTTGCGCCGTGTTGGATTCCGTTTCAAAAAACGGCTCTGTTTTCATATCCGCATCATGCACGATATCTGTTTCTGTCCCTAAAACAGGTTCAGGCTCTAAATCAGGCTCATGTTCCATGACTGAAGGGATAGCTGCCTCCGTTTCCATAGGACTCTCAACTTCGGGAGCTATATCTTCCCTAAACGATTCCTGTTCAACCGTAGGTTCAATTGTAAAATCTTCTGTAACAATCGGTTCGGTAACGACATCACTTTCACCCAAATCCACGCTGTCACCCTCTCCCATAATATCATCAATAATTGACTCATAAATAGGTTTATCCGTATCACTTTGGATTTCAGGGATCATCGAAGAACTTTCTTTTTCTTCAGCAGAAAAGACATCTGAATGGCTGTCTTCTATTGTATTTGCCTCCACAATTTCATTTTGATTAATAACAACTTTATTATCTAAAATATCTTCAACCGTATAATCTTGAGAGACTTCCTCTTCTTCCTGATGCGTCAAAAAATCAGGTAGTTCCGTGGTATTCTCGCTTACATCGACATCATCGGAAGAAGCCTCATCAACTGCTGGTAAAGGTTCCTGAGGTATTGTCTCTTCCTTCGGCTCGGAAATAACCTCTTCGATAACCGGAACTTCTGCGCCCTCCTCACTTTGAGGAACAACAGGCTCTACAGGCGCCTCATTTGGAATTTCCAGCAACTTATCTAAATTATCATCCAGGTTCTGAGAACTTTCCTCAACGGCGACAACTTCTTCCTGAAGGGGTGGCTCAGAAACAGCAGGTTCTTCAACAATATCTTCCGATTCGAGCTCCAAAACCTGCTCGGAATCAGCAACAGCATCTTGAACAGCCTCAACTTCTGTTTTCTCTTCGGCGATTGCCTCCGGCTCTGCAAATGATATCTGTTCTGCATCTAAATCTACCGGCTCAGAATTAAAATCTGTTGTTGCCACGGCATCCTCATTCATGCTTTGCTGATTCTGCGCGGCAATTTCAGCCTCAGCTGCCTGGTTAAGCGAAGAAAAATCAATTTCGGCACCACTGATTTCGCCCGGACCATCATTCAAAGAAGTTTCTTCATCAAGAATAGCATCAACACCGGCTGTAATGTTAGTATCATTTTCTTCTGCTCCCAAAATATCAGCCAATCGCCTTTCTCCGGCAGTAGGTTGCGCGACTTGAACGGAATCCTGCCCGTCCTCAAAGGCCGGTTCAACACGTTTCTGCTCTTTTTTTCCAAAACCAAACATCTGTTTTATCCTTATACTATGAGACATATATCACACATGATAAACCATGATATATTAACATCACTTTAACAAAAAAACGACCGAAACTTATCCGGTCGTTTTCAGAACTTATAACGCAAATTCCTTTATCGCCATGATAAAAATTTGCGAATTTGCGTACTATAAGGGAATAGAAATGAGAACTCTCAAACCTCCTAAAGGACTGTCCTGCAACTCTATTTTACCGCCATGCGAAACAATCACATC
The DNA here is from genome assembly GCA_902778645.1 of uncultured Rhodospirillales bacterium. Lineage (GTDB taxonomy): Bacteria > Pseudomonadota > Alphaproteobacteria > RF32 > CAG-239 > Scatocola. The sequence goes on from CACYYO010000009.1 coordinate 39,849, forward strand.
TTTGGTAATAGCAAGCCCCAAACCAATTCCTCCTGTTTCCTTATTGCGCGATTCTTCCAGACGGTAAAAAGCCTTAAAGACATCTTCTCGCTTATCAGCCGGAATCCCCGGTCCATCATCATCAACCGTAATTTCTAACTTACGATCATTGCTTTCCAAAGCAACAGCCACGGTTTTTCCGTATTTCAAAGCATTGGAAATAATATTTGTCATTGCCCGTTTAAGAGCCTGCTCACGCCCTTGAATAGCACTGACTTGGTCGTTTGTCCGATAACGAATAAAGGCATCTTTTGTACGATATTTATTAATGACGCTCAAAATCAACTCATTCATATCAACAAAGGAGGCTTTTTCACCACCTTCACCATTAACAAACGATAAGTAGCCCTCCAGCATCTTCTCCATTTCTGCAATATCAGACAGCATATCTTCTTTATCCTGCCCTTGCAGCATTGTGGCTTGCAATTTCATACGCGTCAATGGTGTCCGTAAATCATGAGACACACCGGCTAACATCTGTGTTCTTTCAGAAATTTGCCGCAGAATACGCTCCTTCATCTTAATAAAGGCCAAACCGGCAGTGCGAACTTCGGATGACCCGTAAGGCTTGAAATTTTTATCATCAATACCTTTACCAAAATCTTCCGCTGCTTTGGCTAAATCTGCAATTGAACGGACTTGAATACGCAAAAACGCCGCCGCCACTAAAAACAACAAAATCGACGTCCCGACCATCCACGCAACAAAACCGAAGATAGAAGTTGAAAAAATATTTTTTGAAGAAGTAATAAACTTAAACATCCGATCCGGCGTATCAATAAACACCGTCAACAACGAACTTTCACGATTCCAATAAACACTGGTCAAATCTGCGGGAAACTTCTTCTTTAGATTTTGTTCCAAGAAACCGGTAACCAATTCATTTTTATTTTTCTTAATGACCCTGTTAACAGCCTCGTGCTTATCTTTACGAGAATAAATCGTTACTTCTAAATCTAAATTTCTTTTAGCGGCTTGTTTAACGGCCGCAACATTTTTGGGAGACTTATTGACCATCTCCATAACCATTCCCATATCAGACGTCAAATTATTAGCCAAGCGATGTCCGACACGTCCCCATGTCCCGTCAAAAAAAGCCACAATAGAAACAATCTGCACTACGATTAAGGGAATAAAAATCAGCAACATTGTCCTAAAAAACAGCTTCCTCGGCAGAAGCTTATATTTCAAATAACGCAAAGCGTCATCCATTTTACTCGGTAATTTAATATGCATAGAAAATTCTCCTTTAATATTGGGAGCTATTCTAAAGACTTTTCAACTAAATTGCCAGAAATTTCTATCGGTTATACCTCATAAGACAATATATTTTGCACGGTGTCATAGTCAAAACCGGCACGTAACAAAGTTCCCATATCCTTCTGTCGACATTCTTCTCTTTTTTCAATAGCCCGAAAAGGCCCGATTCCTTTTTTGCGGGCAAAGTGCAAAGCGGTTGCAAACGGATCATATTCCTGTTCTTCCAGCAGGCAGGAAATTCGCCCCTCATCAATCCCTTTTTGTTTTAATTTGCCGGTAATATAACGAGCTGATTTCCCGGCGGCAACATAGTTTTTAACTTTTATTTCAGCATACCTGCCATCATCAAGATACCCCAACCGCTCAAAATCAACCAAAAGAGATTCTATCCACGCATAGGCATCCTCTTTATGCCATTCCGGATTATGATAAGCATAATCATTAACGCGACGCCGCAAAACTTGCCGCAAATTATCCGTTGAAGAATCAAAACGCTTTAGATAATACAAAGCAATATTTTTAAGCCGCTGCGGGGTTATTTTTTTAGGCATCCGCACTTTTTTAGGCTTTTGCTCATCTTCTATCACTTGCAAATCCTCAAAAAATATATTAAATAAACTTTCAAACATTGTATAACAACTAAAGGAATAAGCAATTGGATAATTTCGACAGCTGTGTATCGTTTCACATTTCCGACGGCGCTTTTTTAGGGCGCTTTGTTCGCTTAGATAACGTCATTAATACCATACTGAACAACCATCATTATCCGGTCCAGGTTTCTGCCGTTGTTGCGGAAAGCACCGCATTGGCGGCATTACTGGCAAGCACCATCAAATATGACGGCTTATTCACCTTACAAACCAAAAGCAATGGTCCGGTTCCGATGGTTGTCGTGGATGTAACCTCACAGGGTAAAATCCGGGCTTGCGCAGACTACGATGAAGAAAAAATTCGCAAGGCACAGGAACTGCGCAAAACTACCGGCGAGATTGAGCCTGCCCCCCACTTTATGGGCGAAGGTGTCCTTGCTTTTACGGTCGACCAAGGACCGAATACGGAACTTTACCAAGGTATTGTTGATCTTCAAGGTAAAGATTTGAGCGAATGCGCAATGCGCTATTTCAAACAATCCGAGCAAATTGAAACCTATCTGCAACTCTACCTTCAAGCCCCGCAAAATGAAAGTGAGCGTTGGAAGTCTGCCGGTATTCTACTACAAAAACTCCCCTCACACGGTGGCAAAGAAATTCTTGATGAGGAATCACAAAAAGAAGCCTGGAACCAGGCCGTCATTTTCATGCAGAGCCTGCAACCGGCAGAAGTTTTTAATCCTGACATAAGCTCTCAAGATTTACTTTATCGCCTTTATCACGCTGATGATTTGCAAATAGATAAAAGTAAAGACTACTCTTTCGGATGTCGTTGCAGTCGTGAAAAACTATGGAACACCCTTCATGCCATGAAACCGCAGGATATCGATGATATGTGCGAAAACGGCAAAATAACCGCCACCTGCCATTTTTGCGGAACAACGTACAGTTTCGATAAGGGCGAACTATTAGCTCAATAAAAAACACAAGAGTTAAACATATTTTAATTTATCTGCCTTATATTATAGCCAATTGGAGATAGTATAAGGATTAAAAACATGAAGAATTTCAGCAAGCTCTTGAGCATTTTAATCGTCTGCGGACTAAGTGTCGGCTGCGGTTTATTCAAAGGAGACACCTCTGACATGGAAGCCCCTTCCATAGAGCCTCGTTTTGCCAATTCCGGTAAAATTGAATTAAAAGTCAACAAAGTTAACGTTGTTTCCGAGTTCACACCCTCTTTCCGCCGTCCGAATGTTGAGCACCTGTTCCCGGTATCGATAGAAAAGACTGCTCGTCTGTGGGCTGATGATCGTTTAGAGGCTGTTGACTATTCTTCTCCTAAAACAGCACAGGTCATCATCAAAGATGCCAGTGTTACTGAAGAGTTAGAGCCGACAGATGCTTTCTTTGATAAAGACCGTATCAAATACCATGCCACCTTATATCTCATTGTTAAAATTACGGATAGCAATGATCTGTCAAGTGCCGGAACCGAGGTTGAGGCTTGGCGTGAGTTAACCATTCCGGCAGATACGCCGATTGAAGATAAGGAAAAATACTGGAACAAGATGGTCTATGATTTATTCAATGACTTTAACCAAAGAATGGATTACAACATCCGTAAATACCTTGGTCCGTACGTTGCAAATGACTAAAAAAAGCTCCCGAATGGGAGCTTTTTTTAATGAACAACCTTTACCGTATTTCCGGCAGACATCTCGAAAGTTGGGATTTTTATCTCTTTTATTTCATCATTGGCCGCTTTAATTTTGCAACTTCCGTAAAAAACTGCATTTGCTGAATTCAACGGTGCCGTGCTCGAGAACTCAAACATTTCCCCCGGTTCCAAATCAGGAATTTCACCCTTAAAACCGGCACTGTCATCAGAATAACTATTACCTTTATCATCAGTAATATGCCAACTTTTTCCGAGCAAGCTGATTTTCTTGTCTGAATTATTTTCAATACAGAAATAATAGCCCCATACAAACTGATGAGCGGCATTTTCCTCTACCAATTCACGCGCGGCAGAAATCGTAATATCATCAACTTCGGTTGTGAGCATTTCCTCTGTATCAAGCATGAGCGAGTCCCTTATTTCTTAACCAATTATTAATAATTGAGTCTTAAAGGAGCTCGTTTTGATTCGCAATTTGAGTCTGAAATTTGTTCACAAGATTCTTTTTTCACGCTTCAGGCGGTAATATTTTAATACGACATTGATAATAATTTAAAAGCAGAAAATACTTCCTCCAGCTGACACTTTCTCCCATTTCAATATAATCTATCGTTGTAGGATGAAGATGTGTCTCTTGCGCCACCAACTCAATCGGCTTTTTAAGTTGCCGCCGGATAAGACCGAGTTGCAATCCCATTTCTTGCTTAAACGTTTTATTTCCGAATTTTTCCATTTTGAACTCCTTAATTTTGCTACTTTACGAACAAAAAACTCGCTTCGAAAAAAAACGAAGCGAGGGAGCTCGAAACTGTCAGCGTACAGCATGGCGTATTCAATATATTCCGCCATCTCCCTCATAATCAGAGAAGGAGCTATTTTCGCTGAGGAGTTTTCGAGACCCCACAAACAGAACACCCGTTCGCATAAATCATCATAAAGAAAACCACAAAAATTGCAACAAAAAAGGAGAGGCTTTCGCCCCTCCTTTTATTTACCTTGTATCCTTGAATGTGATAAACCTTTGTGCTGCGTAGCAACTTTTTGACGACATGTACAACTAGCTACATTAGGAAAAAAGTTGCAAGCATGACAATGGTTTTGCACATTCCCTTAGGCAGACTTTTTGCAACAACAAAAATCGTTGCTATCTTCCGCCTTATCATTCTTGTGACGAACAGCAGCTTGAGCAGCAGCCAAACGTGCAACAGGAACACGGAACGGAGAGCATGATACATAGTTCATACCGCAAGTCTGGAAGAAGTCGATAGATGCCGGATCACCACCATGTTCACCGCATACGCCCAACCAGATTTTCGGGTTAGAAGAACGTGCTTTATGGCAAGCCATCTTAACCAGCATACCGACACCTTCAACATCAATAGAAGCGAACGGATCAGCAACATAAACACCGCGAGCACGGTATTCATCTAAGATAGCGCCGGTATCATCACGGCTCATACCCAAAGTTGTTTGCGTCAAATCGTTTGTACCAAAGCCGAAGAACTCAGCAGATTGAGCCAACTCATCAGCTTTGAGAGCTGCACGCGGCAATTCAATCATTGAACCGACTTGGTAAACAATCTTCTTGCCTTTTTCTGAGAAGACTTTCTCGGCTGTTGTATCGATAATGTTCTTAACGATATCCAACTCCTTCTTAGAACCAGTTAACGGAACTTCGATTTCAGGAACAACTTTGATTCCTGCATCTGCACATTCCATAGCAGCTTCAATAATAGCACGAGTTTGCATTTCGCAGATTTCAGGATATGTAATCGGCAAACGGCAACCACGATGACCTAACATCGGGTTAGCTTCATGCAAAGCGTTTGCACGTTGCTTAACTTGTTCCAAAGTCATACCCATTTTGTTAGCCAACTCTTGCATTTCTGCATCTGTGTGAGGCAAAAATTCATGGAGCGGCGGATCCAACAAACGGATAACGACAGGAAAACCGTTCATAATTTTGAATAATGACTTGAAGTCTTCTTTTTGATAAGGCAACAAGCGAGCCAAAGCAGCGCGACGACCTTTCTCGTCCGATGCCAAAATCATCGCACGCATATCCGGGATTCTTTCAGCATCAAAGAACATATGTTCTGTACGAGCCAAACCGATACCTTGAGCACCGAAATCAAGAGCTTGTTGAGCATCTTTCGGAGTCTCGGCATTTGCACGAACTTCGATAGTGCGGATTTCATCAACCCACTTCATCAATTTACCGAAGTTACCGGAGTTTGTATCAGCTTTAACTGTCGGAACAGCGCCTTCCAAAATCTGACCTTTAGCACCATCTAATGACAACCAGTCACCTTCTTTAATAACAACACCTTTATCTGTTGTCATAGTCTTGGTTGCATAGTCAATGTGAATTTCATGAGAACCGGAAACACAAGGCGTACCCATACCGCGAGCAACAACAGCCGCGTGAGATGTCATACCGCCGCGAGCTGTAATCACACCCTGAGAGGCATGCATACCGCCGATATCTTCAGGAGATGTCTCGCTACGAATCAAGATAACTTTTTCACCTTTAGCGGCCCATGCTTCAGCATCTTCAGCATTGAAAACAGCACGACCGACAGCAGCACCCGGAGATGCCGGCAAACCTGTTGCAATAACAGTTTTCTTAGCTTTCGGGTCTAACATCGGGTGCAACAATTGGTCTAATTGGTCAGCACCAACGCGCATAATAGCTTCTTCTTTATTGAGCAAGCCTTCTTCAACCATTTCGACAGCCATACGAACGGCAGCTTGAGCTGTACGTTTACCGTTACGGCATTGCAACATCCACAATTTACCATGTTCAATGGTGAATTCCATATCTTGCATATCTTTATAGTGATTTTCGAGTTTATTACGAACATCAACTAATTCTTTATAAAGGTGAGGCCACAATTCTTCCAAAGAATTACCTTGTCCTTTAGAACCCATCGGTTGCGGTGTACGAATACCGGCAACAACGTCTTCACCTTGAGCATTAACCAAGAATTCGCCATAGTAAACATTTTCACCTGTTGCAGGGTCACGAGAAAAGCAAACACCTGTAGCGCTGTCATCACCGGCATTACCGAAGACCATTGTTTGAACGTTAACGGCGGTACCCCAGTCACCCGGTTACGATAAATGATAGCACGCTCAACCATCCAAGACCCGAAGACGGCACCGATACCGGCCCATAATTGATCCCAAGGATCTTGAGGAACAACTTTACCTAATTTAACACCGATTTTCTTATATTCTTCAACCAAGGCTTTCAAATCATCAGCTGTCATATCGGTATCAGATTTATAACCTTTAGATTTTTTCATGTTCTCAAGGGCAGACTCGTATTCATCCATATTAGCGCCCAAAACAACGTTTGAGAACATTTGCAAGAAACGACGATAAGAGTCGTAAGCGAATCTCTCGGAACCGGAAGCTTTTGCCAAAGCCTTAACAGTTTCATCATTCAAGCCCAGGTTTAAAACAGTATCCATCATACCGGGCATTGAAACTCTTGCACCTGAACGAACTGAGAACAACAACGGATTCTCAGCATCGGCAAATTTCTTACCCATTATTTTTTCAACACCGGCAACGGCTTGACGAACTTGATCTTTCAAGTCAGCAGGATAAGTTTTATTGTTTGCATAGTAATATGTACAAACTTCAGTTGTAACTGTAAATCCCGGAGGAACAGGCAAACCGACCTTATTCATTTCAGCCAAGTTTGCACCTTTACCGCCGAGGAGATTTCTCATAGAAGCGTCGCCTTCAGCAGCGCCGTTTCCGAAAGTATATACCCATTTACTCATGGTTAATTAAGCTCCTATCAGCTATTTAATGTTAACATAAACGCCTTTTCACGCAAGAAAAGGCTAATTCGGACGACACTCCAACCCAACATTACCCAGAACACACAAGGAGCGCCGGACTTTGCGAGCACCGCAAGCTATTCGAAGTAATCATAAAAACGGATTCTGAGAGTACTGCCCACCAGAACTGCTTGCGAATCTATAACAGCGAATCAGATTCTTCAAGAAAAAAATAAAACGACTCGGGATTCTACCCACAGATTCCCTCTGATTTAGAAAAAAATCATAAAAAATATGCCGTATTAATAAGCTATTAACAATATTATGATATAAAAAAATCAGTTTATACAAAAAAAGTGTTGCATTTTCGAAATTTTGTGATATATTTGGACAAAATTTGAAATTCATACAGCTTTGGAGTGACTAATATGAAAAAAATTTTATTAACATCTGCAGCCGCTTTCGGTCTGCTTTTTGTAACAGAAAATCAATCTTTTGCATCTTGCGACGGACCATATTTGGCTGTCCGTGGCGGTGTTGCTAACCACACCTTAGGGGATAAGGACGAAAATGTCGCTACAGATACAAAATTAGACATAGACGACAATTCTCTGATGCTCAGTGGTGCTTTAGGTTATCGTTATAAATATTTCAGAATTGAAGCTGAATACGTTTGGCGTAAAGATTACGAAGACAAAGTAACATCATTGGCGGTTCATCCTTTAGGCGGTTATGTCGTCAGCACACGTACCTCAGAGTTTTCTTCTAAATCATATATGGCTAACATCTACTGGGATTTATCTCCGTACACAATGTTCACCCCCTACGTTTCCGCCGGTTTAGGTATCACCAGCTTAGAGTACACATTCAAGGGCAACGACTCCAACGGAACACATGTTAAATATGATGAAGATAACTTCACATGGTCTGTCGGTGGTGGTTTATCAGCCCAAGTTACCTCACGTTTCAACATCGACTTAGGTTATCGTTACTACGATATGGGTGAGCTGGAATGTGGTGAAGTTCACAACCACGAAGTATATGGCGGTCTCCGTTATACATTCTAAATCAAAAACATTCCATAAAAAACACCGGACAAATGTTCGGTGTTTTTTTTGTTCTTTATCAATAAGATATAGTGCTTTTGGAGCTCCTCGGTTAATCCCCCCCAACGCCGCAGATGACAAAAATACACCATATATTCATTTTAATTGATATTTAATAAAATTTATGTTACAATGTATTTTGTTATGAGATTATTAACTTTATTCAAATACCATAACTTCGTTT